>JAUNBO010000174.1 GCA_030527065.1 Bacillota bacterium
CTTTCACTTTCATTTTCTTCCCTCTTTTCGTTACTGTTCAAGGTGCGCCAGGGGGACGCACCCCTGGCGCACCCCTGCCGTCCCCCGTGAAAAGTAACCTCTTTTCCCTGTTACTCCGCCGCCAACGGCCCTTTTCGTCATATCCCTAAAAGCCGCCGGGCGTTTCCGCCCAGGATCTTTTCCTTTTCCTCCTCCGAAAGAGGGAGCCCCCGAAGCTGCTCCGCCTCCGCCCCGGCGTCGCTCCAGGGCGAATCAGTGGCGAAGAGTATCCTGTCCGCTCCGTGTCCCTCCACGATCCTCAGAAACTGATCGTGGGGGAAATAATCGAAGCCCATGGCCGTATCCAGATAGATCCCCGTCCCCACCAGATATTTTTCCACGTCGTCCCATTGCTGAGCCCCGCCCAGATGGGCTGCCACGATCACGCCGCCCCTCATGGCCTTCCACACATTGGAGAAGCCCCTGGGGCTGCTTCTGAAGGGAGCCGTATAGGCAGGGTCGTAGCCCCCGTGTATCAGCAATATCAGGCCCTTGCTCAGGGCGTAGTCGTAAATGGGCAGCATTTCCGGCGCATCCAGCACAAAGTCCTGGTATTCCGGATGGAATTTCAGGCCCTTCAGCCCCAACCCGGCCACATAGTCTATGTCCCGCCGGTAATCGTCGGTATGGGGGTAAATGCCGCCGAAGCATATGATATCCCTGTCGCCGATGGAAGCCGCCCACCGGTTGGTTTCCCGGAGCTGGGACCCTCTGGTCACTACGGGCTGCACCACGGAAATGTCTATGCTCCACCGGGCCATGCAGCGGCGCAGTCCCGCCAGGGTCCCGTCGGAAAAAAGCGGGTACTGTCCCTTTGCTTTGATGCGCAACTGTTCCGTGGCTCTGTGAGCCAGATCGTCGGGAAAAATGTGTGTGTGAAAATCTATGATCATTTGTTTGTCTCGCCTTAAATTCTCAGCTGGTCCTGCGGAGGTCCGGCAAACCGCCCCCTGGCACCCCTTGAATCGTACCCTTTTACCGCTGTTTGTGTTACTTGTTGTCGTCGTATTTCAGGACGGCGGTAAACGCTTCCTGGGGCACCTCCACCGTGCCGAACTGGCGCATCCGCTTCTTTCCTTCCTTCTGCTTCTCCAGCAGCTTCTTTTTCCGGGAAATGTCCCCGCCGTAGCACTTGGCGATGACGTCCTTCCGATAGGCCTTCACCGTTTCCCGGGCAATGACCTTCTGGCCTATGGCCGCCTGGATGGGCACCTCGAATTGATGCATAGGGATGATCTCCTTCAGCTTCTCGCAGACGAAGCGTCCCCGGGAATAGGCCTTGCTCTCGTGGACGATCATGGAGAAGGCGTCCACCAGCTCCTTGTTCAGCAGGATGTCCATCTTCACCACGTTGGACCTTTCGTAGCGGTCAAATTCGTAATCCAGGGAGCCATAGCCCCTGGTCTTGGATTTCAGGGCGTCGAAGAAGTCGTAGATGACCTCCGCCAGGGGCATGTCGTAATGCAGAGTCACCCGGTCCTCCGTGATGTATTCCATGTGGCTCATCACGCCCCGGCGGTCCTGACACAGCTCCATGATGCTGCCCACATATTCCTTGGGGATCATGATGTTGGCCTTCACCATGGGCTCCTGTATCTCCCGGATCTCCGTAAGGGGCGGCAGGTTGGAAGGGTTCTGGATGAATTCCTCCCGGCCGTCGTTGTGGATGACTTTATAAATGACGCTGGGGGAGGTGGTGATGATGCCCAGATCGAATTCCCGCTCCAGCCGTTCCACTATGATTTCCATGTGCAAGAGCCCCAGAAAGCCGCAGCGGAAGCCATAGCCCAGGGCCTGGGACGTCTCCGGCTCGAAAAGGAAGGCCGCATCGTTGACCTGAAGCTTTTCCAGCGCATCCTTGACGCTCTCGTACTTCTCGTCCCCTGCCGGATAGATGCCGCAGTAGACCATGGATTGCAGCTTTTTATAGCCCTTCAGGGGCTCCGCGGTGGGGTCTTCCGCCAGGGTGATGGTGTCTCCCACCCGGGCGTCCGCCACCTGCTTTATGCTGGCGCAGATATAGCCTACCTCGCCGGCCCGGAGAATGTTGACCGGAGTGGGGCCGGGGGCGTAGACCCCCACCTCCGTAACCTCGTACCTCTTCTTTGTGTTCATCAGGAGGATCTCATCGCCCCGTTTCACGGCGCCGTCAAAGACCCGGGCGTAAATGACCACGCCCCTGTAATTATCGTAATAAGAATCGAAGATGAGGGCCTTCAGCTTGCCCTGAAGGTCTCCATGGGGCGCAGGGATCTTTGCCACCACTCCTTCCAGCACGTCCTCTATATTGGTTCCGGCCTTGGCGGAAATCAGCGGGGCGTCCGCTGCGTCTATCCCCACGATCTCTTCGATCTCCTGCTTTACCTCTTCGGGCCTGGCGCTGGCCAGGTCTATCTTGTTTATGACGGGCATGATCTCCAGATCCTCGTCCAGGGCCAGATACACATTGGCCAGGGTCTGGGCTTCCACCCCCTGGGTGGCGTCCACCACCAGCACCGCCCCTTCGCAGGCCGCCAGGCTCCGGGAAACCTCGTAGGTAAAGTCCACATGGCCCGGGGTATCTATAAGATTGAAGATATATTCCTTGCCGTCCTTAGCTTTATAGACCAGCCGGGTGGTCTGGAGCTTTATGGTGATGCCCCGCTCCCGCTCGATGTCCATGTTGTCCAGGAACTGTTCCTTCATGTCCCGCTCCGACACCAGCCCCGTCCGTTCCAGCAGGCGGTCCGCCAGGGTGGACTTCCCGTGGTCTATGTGAGCGATGATGCAGAAATTGCGGATGTATTTTTGATAAGAATCCATGCATTCCTCCGTGAAGCAGCGTTTTTCAATTTCGAGTAACAGTATACCACAATCGGTAAGGGAGAATCAACCGGAAGCCCGGCGGTCTGTGCAGCCTGCTCAGCGCCCGTTGCTTTTCACGGGCGCCAGGGGGGCGGTTTGCCGGTCTGTCCTCGTCCCAGAGAATT
>JAUNBO010000018.1 GCA_030527065.1 Bacillota bacterium
CGGGGTCCTGCCCCCCGGGCCTGATCGTCGAATGGATGCCCGCCCCGACAGGCCCCGGCTTTGCCTCTCCTGCTGCTGGCTCGCAATCTGCATTTATTATATCTCCTGCCCCGGGGAATATCAAACAAAATATGCCGGGGCTGCCCGCCCCCTTCTGTAACATTCCCCCCGGCCCCGGAATATATTGGGCGTGAAGATGCTCATTCATTCATTGCCGCCCGCCTCCGGCGCCTGAAAACAGGACCGGTGCGGGCCTTATGGGAGCAGCCTTGAGGCCCTCATCCCCAGGCTGCCGCCCAGGATCGTTCAAGGAGGTAAATATATGAGTTGCTACTGTGGCTGCACCAGCCCTGGCTCGACACAAAACTGCTGCAATTCCAACGTACTTTGTGAATTTGACGGCACTCTGGACAATGTGATATCCGAGCCTATCTTTGTCCAGAAGGTCTATGACGCCGTGCTGTTCAACCTGCAGGGCATGAAAGCCGTCAACAACCAGTGCTTTTCCCCCGCCATTCCCCGGGGCTGCCAGCTGAAAGGCGTCTCCAACGTCCACTGCCGCCGTTACTTCAACCCGGAGAACATCGACGACCCCGCCAACCTGAAGCTGACCATCGACACCAGCATTTCCGGCGCTTCCTTCGTCCAGCATGCGGGGGGCGATCCCGTGGCCCTGGTCGGCGCCGACGGCAGCTTTTCCGAAAGGCTGCTCTACACGGACACCAGCTCCTGCGACGAGGAAGGCAAGGGCACACCCATTTACGGCACCCAGAACATCGGCGTCACCGGCGATGTGGAAATCTGCCTGGACCTGCTCCTCTGCGACCGCTATGGCCGGGAGACCAGCTATACCGTCTGCGCCCAGGTAAACGTGGCCCCGGTCAGCGCCCCCCTCTGCCTGACCAGCTTCTTTGAGCTCTGCATGCCCTCCGCCATAGACAGCGCCTTCCTGCCCCGTTTTACCGAATTCTGCAACGCCGCCTGCGAGACCCGGCTGGCCACCAACAACCACGGCCGGGACCTGACGGTCTGCCCCGACGGCATGGTAAAGGCCAACCTCATCATTGCCCTCTGCCTCACCTGCGAGAAGAAAATCATCGTTCCCGTGCAGCTCTGCGTCCTTTCCACGGGCTTTGCCAGACCCATCGCCGTGTCCTCCACCGCCTGCACCACCTTCCCCTCCCTCTTCCCCAGGCAGCTCCAGCCCACGGGCCAGGAGGTGGCCGGCGAAACTTCTGAGGAAGAGGAGTGCACAGGGCCGGACTACTGTGAATGCGTTCCCCTCTGTCCTCCCCACTATCCGCCCTGTCCGCCGCCTTGTCCCCCCGGCCCCAGAGGCCAGTGCTGAGGGCATATAAGCCCCGGGGCGGCAGCCTCTGATCCCTGCTTTTTCTCAAAATCCCCCGTACAGGGGATTGCGGAATACGGCCTCCTGATGTATTGATATATCAGGAGGCTTTGTTGCCCGGAGAAAGAAATGGGATTTCCGGCCCGACAGGCCCCGGCATCGGGAAGCACAGAAGAAAGGAATGGAGAAAATGAAGAAAAAATATTTGATGACAATGCTGACTCTTATTTTGCTCTTGGCTCTGGCAGCCTGCGGCGGCGGGGAAGCCCCGGCGGAGACGGGGGACGGCGGAGACGGCGGCGAGCTGGATGTGGAACAGCTGGTGGAGGACTACGCCGAAATGGAAAGCTTCAGCGGAGAAGCTGCGCTTTATTTCATCGAGCAGGCCGGCGGAGTATCGGAGGAAGAAATCGTTCCCGACTGGGAATATGTGGTGGACGATTCCACCATGCGCAATTACGGGGATAACCCTGCCAACGGCTACGGCCACGGCAGCATCTGCTTCCAGAAGCCGGAGGGCCAGGAGCTCAGCGAAGAGGAATACCGCGCCTGGGCCGAAAAGGTCTTCCAGGCCACGGCAGCCGCCTCTGACGATGGCTACAACGTCATCGGCTATGAGTTCTGCGGCGAGGGCGAGGACCCTCTGGCACAAGCGGACTTCGACTCGGCGCTGGATTCCTGGATGCCGGGCTGGTGCTACTGCAAGGACGGCACCTACATGGCGGTCTATCTGGAAGAGGCTTATGATTCCGAGCTGGACAGCGCCATTGGCCGGGACCTTTACTACTTCGGCGCCGGGGTGGACGTCAGCGTAGGTCTCCAGAAGAGCTTTGAGGAAACCATGGCGGATATGGAACAGTACTTTGAAGAGAACGAAGAAGAAATAGAAGAGGCCCTTGAAGACTATATAGAGTAAAAAGGAACTTCCCCGGCATTCTTGCATAAAACGGCGGCGGCGTCCTTCCCGGGGAGCATATCCCTGGGGAGGGCGCCACTGTTTTTTGTCCGGCGGTAAAAGGCCGTAAAAGCCGGGGCTTCCGGCGGAAAATGCGCCGTCTTGCCGTCTGCCGTATCCGACCCCTTATGCGGGCCGGCTCTTTACATACAGCTTCCCCACGATGGCGTTGGCTGCGGCAGTGGGCAGCACCTTGAAGAGAAAGGCGAAGAATTTGTACTTTCCCCCCACCGCCCGCAGAGGCTTGGGGGCGGCTTCGGTGGCGGCTTTGTAGACCGCAGCGGCCACCTGGTCCGTGGACATGCCCTCCCGTTCGTCCTTTTCCATGACGGCCACGGAGCGGGCTACGGTCTCTCCGTAGAGGGCGTCCTCTTCCCCGCATTTCTTCCGGGCCTGAGTAAAGCCGCTCTGCACGTCTCCGGGCATCACCGCCACACAGCGGATGCCGAAGCTGCGGAGCTCATTGTCCAGGGCCAGCGTCAGGGCATTGGTGGCGCTTTTGCCGGCGGAGTAGAAGGACTGAAAGGGTATGGAGAACAGGGCGGCCACGGAGCTGATGTTGACGATGCGCCCCTTCCCCGCCCGCAGCAGAGGCAGGGCCGCCTTGATACAGCGCAGCTGCCCGAAGAAATTCACCTGGAAGAGCGCCTCTGCATCGGCCACGTCGGTGAGCTCCGCCGGGCCGCTGATCCCAAAGCCCGCATTGTTCAGCAGCAGGTCTATGCCCTCCCTCTCCCCGGCGATCCGGGCGAAGGCCCTTTCCACAGAAGCCCCGTCGGAAACGTCTGTGGGAATATGCAAAAATGCCGTTTCCGGCCCCTGGTGCCGGGACAGATCGTATACGGTCCAGCCCTCTTGTAAAAAACGTCTGCCGCAGGCCAGTCCGATCCCTCCGGAGGCTCCTGTTATCACAGCGGTCTTGCCCATAGCTTCCTCCTACTTCCGGGTAAGGCCCCGGGCGTCCATCACCGAGGCTATGATCTCCGTGGCCTCGTCCAGAAGCGCTTCCGTCAGGGTGGCCATCAGGCTGCACCGGAGCAGGCATTCCCCCGGCACGCAGGCCGGCGGCAGCACCGGATTCACATAGACCCCTCTGTCATATAATTCCCTGGCGATGTCCAGGGTGTCGTAGACTTCATATGTATAAAAAGGAACGATGGGCGTGGCGGCTTCCAGTATGGGGACGCCCCGCTTCCTCAGGCCCTTCCGCAGATAAGCCGCCAGGCTGTGGAGCCGTTCCACCCGCTCCGGCTCCCGCTCTATCACACGGAGCGCAGCCAGAGCCGTGGCGCAGGAGGCCGGCGTTATGGAAGCGCTGAAAATGTAGGGGCGGGAGGAATGGCGGATGAAGTCCACCACCCGCTCCGAACCCGCGCAGAAGCCTCCCAGGCTGGCCAGGGATTTGGAAAAGGTGCCCATGGTCAGGTCCACCCGGTCCGTCAGGCCGAAGTACGCCGCCGTTCCCCGCCCGCCGGGGCCGATGACCCCCAGGCCGTGGGCGTCGTCCACCAGGACCCGGGCCTGATATTTTTCCGCCAGCTCCACGATGTCCGGAAGCCTGCACACGTCTCCGCTCATGGAGAACACGCCGTCGGTGACTATGAGCTTGCCGCTGTCCAGAGGCAGGCAGGCCAGCTTCGCTTCCAGATCCCCCATATCGTTATGATGGTATCTGGTCATGCGGCCGAAGGAAAGCTTGCAGCCGTCGTAGATGCTGGCGTGGTTTTCCCTGTCGCAGATGGCGGTGTCGTTCCTGCCCACTATGGCGGCCAGCAGCCCCAGGTTGCTCTGAAAACCCGTGGAAAAAACGATGGCGGATTCGTAGCCGGTGAAGGCGGCCAGGGTCTTCTCCAGCTCCGTATGCAGCTTCAGGGTCCCGTTGAGAAAGCGGGAGCCGGAGCAGCCCGTGCCGTACTGACGTATGGCCTGGATGCCCGCCTCCGTCACCTCCGGGTCCACCGTAAGGCCCAGATAGTTGTTGGAGCCCAGCATAATCCGCCGCTTCCCCTCCATGATCACTTCCGCATCCTGCCGGGATTCCAGTTCGTGGTGGTAGGGATAGACGCCTTTTTCCCGGAGCTCGTTGGCAAGGGAAGGTGCGTCGCACTTTTTGAACAATGGCATATAGTTTCTCCTTTGGCTTCGTTTGTTTTCAGATCCCTTTTCGGACCGGGCTTCCCGGCCGGGGCTTACTCCGCCATCTTCCGGAACTTCTCATAATTCTCTCTGGCCAGCTCCTCCGCCCGCTCAAACAGCGTTTCCGCATTTTCCGGGAAGGATATCCCCAGAGAGGAATAGCGGACCTCTCCTGCCAGGAATTCTTTATACGGCAGGGTGGGCTCCTTGGAGTCCAATATAAAGGGTTTTTCCTTTCTGGACGGATCGTAGCGGTACAGGGTCCAATAGCCCGCCTCCACGGCCCGCTTCATCTCCTCTTGCACCGAATCCATCCCAGCCTTTATCCCGTGGGCGATGCAGGGGGTGTAGGCTACGATGAGCGAGGGACCGGGATAACGCTCCGCTTCCACCAGGGCCTTCATCAGCTGGTTGGGGTCTGCCCCCATGGCCACAGAAGCCACATAGCAGTGCCCGTAGCTCATCATCAGCTTGCCCAGGTCCTTTTTGGGGCTCTTCTTGCCGGAGGCCTGGAACTGGGCCACCGCCCCCAGAGGCGTGGCCTTGGAGGACTGGCCTCCGGTGTTGGAATAGACCTCCGTATCCACGACAAAGACGTTTACGTCCTCACCCAGGGCAAAGACATGGTCCAGTCCGCCGTAGCCGATGTCGTAGGCCCAGCCGTCGCCGCCGTACATCCATATGGTCTTCTTGGTCAGTTGGTCTTTCTGCCGCAGGATATCCGCCGCCAGCTCCGCCGCTTCCTCATGATGGAAGGGGGCCGCTTCCATTGCCGCCGCCAGCTCTTTGGAAGCCGGGCCGGAGGCGTTGATGTCGTCGTAGGTGGCCAGCCATTCCTTCAGGGCTGTATAGACCCGCTCCCCGTGGCTGCAGCGGCCTTCTTTGGCTTCCAGGAACGCCAGGAGTTTCTCCGCCTTTTCCCGCACCTTGCTCCGCTGCTGCTTCACCGCCAGGCACATGCCCAGGCTGAATTCCGCATTGTTTTCGAAGAGGGAGTTGGACCAGGCAGGCCCTTTCCCCTCCTTATTGGTGGTGTAAGGGATGGAGGGCATGGCCGCTCCCCAAGCCTGGGAACAGCCCGTGGCGTTGGCCCAATAGATCTTATCGCCGAAGAGCTGGGTCAGCAGCTTGGCGTAAGGGGTTTCGCCGCAGCCGGCGCAGGCCCCGGAGAATTCGCACAGAGGCTGGCGGAACTGGCTGCCCTTCACTGTAGCCGGGTCCGTGGCCCCTTCCTTTTCCGTAATGGTAAGGCCGTATTCCCAGGCTGCCGGATGGTAGGCCGTTTCCTGTACGGGCTTCATCACGATGGCCTTTTCTTTGGCGGGACAGACGGAGGCGCAGCTTCCGCAGCCGGTGCAGTCCAGGGCGCTTACCTGGATGCTGTATTGATATTCCTTCAATTGCCCGCCCTTGGCCTGGCACATTTCAAAGCCCTCGGGGGCGGCCCCGGCCTCTTTTTCATCCAGCAGATAGGGACGGAGCACCGCATGGGGGCACACGAAGGCGCAACGGTTGCACTGGAGACAGGCCTCCTTGTTCCAGACGGGCAGCCGGGTGGCTATGCCTCTCTTCTCGTAGGCTGTGGTCCCCAGGGGCATGGTGCCGTCCTCGTAACCTACAAAGGCGCTTACCGGCAGCGAATCGCCCTTCTGGGCATTGATGGGGATGAGGATGTCCCTGATGAAGGGGGGCAGGTCCTCTCTCTCCTCTGCCGGTGCCGCCGAAGCGTTCTTCCATTCCTCCGGCACCGACACCTTCTTCACGCCGGTGATGCCGCTGTCTATGGCCGCCATGTTCAGCTCCACAATCTCCCGCCCTTTCAGCCGGTAGGTCTTCTCCACGGCGTCCTTCATGTATTTCACCGCATCCTCCACGGGGATGATGTCCGCCAGACTGAAAAAGGCCGCCTGCAGCACCGTATTGGCCCGGTCCCCCAGCCCCAGGCCCTGAGAGACCCGGTTGGCGTCTATGATATAGAAGTTGATTCCGTGGTCCGCAATGTACTTCTTCACCTCTCCCGGCAGCTGCTCTGAAAGGGCCTCCTCCGGCCAGTCGCAGTTCAGCAGGAAGGTGCCCCCTTCCTTCAGCTCCGTTATCATATCGTATTTATACAGATAGGACTGGTTGTGGCAGGCCACAAAATCCGCCCGTTTCACCAGATAGGTGGACCTGATGGGGGATTTCCCGAAGCGCAGATGGGATTTGGTGATGCCGTAGGATTTTTTTGTGTCGTATTCAAAATACGCCTGGGCGTACATGTCCGTATAGTCCCCGATGATCTTGATGGAATTCTTGTTGGCTCCCACGGTGCCGTCGGAGCCCAGACCCCAGAATTTGCAGTTGACGGTCCCCTCATCGTCCAGAGCGAAGGACGGGTCCGCCGTCAGGGAAAGATTTGTCACGTCGTCCACGATGCCGATGGTGAAGCCGTTCAGAGGCGACTCCTCTGTCAGATGATCGAAGACGGCTTTAATCTGTCCCGGGTCTGTATCTTTGGAGGAAAGGCCGTAGCGGCCTCCGTAGATCTCCGGCCGGTCCGGCTCATTGATGAACACGGAGCAGACGTCCTGATACAGGGGTTCCCCGGCGGCTCCCATCTCCTTGCAGCGGTCCAGGACGGCGATGCGCTTTACCGTAGCCGGCAGCTGGTCCAGGAAATGACGGACGGAGAAGGGTCTGTAAAGATGGACCTGAAGGAAGCCCACCTTCTCTCCCCGGTCACACAGGACTTCCACCGCTTCCTCTATGGCCCCGCTGACAGAGCCCATGGCCACGATGACCCGCTCCGCATCCGGCGCGCCGAAGTAGTTGAAGAGCTTATAGCTCCGCCCGGTGATCCGGTTAATCCCTTCCATGTATTCTTCCACGATGTCCGGAAGCTGTTCATAAAAGAGATTGTTGGCCTCCCGGACCTGGAAATAGACGTCCGGGTTCTGCACCGTGTTCCTTAAGGTGGGATGCTCCGGGTTCAGGGAGCCCGCCCGGAAGTTCTCTACCGCCTGACGGTCCAGGAGCCTGCCCAGCTCCTCGTACTCCATCACCTCTATTTTCTGGAGTTCGTGGGAAGTGCGGAAGCCATCGAAGAAGTGCATGAAGGGGGTCTTCCCTTTTATGGCGGCCAGATGGGCCACGCCGGCCAGGTCCATCACCTCCTGGACGCTGCCGCTGGAAAGCTGTCCAAAGCCTGTCTGCCGGCAGTTCATCACGTCCGAATGGTCTCCGAAAATGGACATGGCGTGGGTCCCTACGGTCCGGGACGCCACATGGAGCACCGCCGGCTGCCGGGTCCCGGAGATCCGGTGCAGCACCGGGATCATCAGCATCAGCCCCTGGGAAGAGGTGAAGGATGTGGCCAGGGCCCCCGCCTCGCAGGCGCCGTGGACGGCGCCGATGGCCCCCGCCTCCGACTGCATCTCCACCAGGGTCACCGTCTGTCCGAAGAGGTTCTTCCGCCCTCCCGCCGACCACTCGTCGGTCTTTTCCGCCATGGGCGAGGACGGCGTGATGGGATAAATGGCTGCCACCTCCGTAAACGCATAGGCCACATGGGCCGCCGCTTCGTTTCCATCCATTACCATAGTCTTTCTTTTCATCTCTTGCTGCGCTCCTTCCGCTGAGAATGGGCCGCCCCGCCGGGCCGGCGGCGCTAAAGGAAAACAGCCCACATACAAGCAGCAGCAGGCTGTCGTCTTCTTTTGCAAATTTACAAAATGATATCACAAAAACCGCTTTGGCTCAAGAGTTCAGCGCAGTTTTTTTCTTCGCCTCCGGTACCGCCCCGCTACCGGCTCCTCACCGCCGCCGTATTGGTGCTCTCGTCGTAGGAAACGTCGAAGCTCAGCGCCGTCCCCAGGTCTCTCAGCTTGAAGAAGTTGTTGCCGCCGATGTTGTAGACCCGGCAGGAGACCAGCTCCCCGTCCACATACAGAGTCCAGACGCTGGCGGTACAGGAGGCGGCTTTGCTTTCCTCCGGCAGGGCCAGTTCCCCGCCCACCGCCTCGTAGCTTTCGCCCTTGACCGCATACATGGTCCTTACATTGGCGTCATAACCCAGGGAGAAGCCGGAGCCCGTCCCGTCCATCAGAGCCGCCACATCCCGGAGCTTGAAGTAATTGTTGCCGTCTATGTTGTAGACCTCCATGGAAACGGGGTTCCCGTTGTAAGTGATGTTCTGGGGAGAAGCCGTGGCGCTCTGGAAATAGGTGGTTTCGTCATAGTACGAAATGCTCCCGGAGAGGCCGTTGACGCTGCTTTCCTTGTAATAATAGCGGTTGTCCGCATCGCTGTTGCCGCTGTGCCCCAGGGCCCGAATCATGCCGCCGCTGACGCTTCCGGAAACCACGTCTATTGTGTGGGTGGATTTATCGCAGAGGGCGTTCAGGGACCCTGCGGTCATGACAAAGCGCTCCGCAGACAGGGCGCTGACGTTGTCCGTATCGCTGCGGCTGACCAGGGCGCCGCCGCTGAGCCGTACTGTGGCCCCTGCCGCATAGACCGTGCCCCCTTCCTGCCCCATCAACTCTTCCTTGAAGGCGCTGACGATACCGCCGGCGATTTCCAGTTCCCCGCCCGGCGACACCACTATGGCTGCGTCTCCCTTTTCCGATCTGGCGTACAGGATACCGCTGCCGTCCACCGTCGCCTTGCCCTTGATCAGCACCGTGGGGTTCTGCATGTCGGATTCATCGTTGGTCCCCACCAGGGACGAGCTGCCCTCCAGGATCAGACGGCTGCCGTCCTCCATCACCAGAAGGGTCTTGCTTCCCGTGGACGAAACGTCCCGCAGGGTCAGCTGTGAGCCGCTGCCGGCGTGAATGGTGAGGGGGCCCATTTCCTTGCCCGTGCCCACCAGAGTCACCTTTGCGCCGCCGCCGATCTCAATGGTTCCCGCCGAATACCACTTCAGATAATAGGTGCCGTCGGCGGTCACGGTGGCATTGCCCGTCAGGTTCCCCGCCGCAAGGCCCAGAGGATTCAGGCTGACGGTTTCGCTGACGACGCTGACCGGGGCCGCCTCTTCAGGAAGATATTCTCCGGGAGAAAGGCTGCTTTCCGCCGAAGCCCCTTCCAGACTTCCCCCTGCAGCCGCCCCAGCGGCGGAAGAAGCCAGGTAGCGGCAATCGCTGACATTGATTTCATCCGTTCCCAGGCGTCCTGCCACGGCGCCGGCGTTGTTCCCGGCAAAGCCGGTCCCCTTCCTTACGGAGCCAGTGTTCACATCCCCCGTCAGGGTCCCGTATTGCAGATAGCCCACAATGCCGCCCACTGCGGCGCTGGAGGTGGCGTTGCTGCAGCTTACGGAGCCGGTGTTGACACAGTTCTCTATTACGGAAGTCCTTCTGCCGTTGGCGTAGCCCACAACGCCGCCTATATAGCGGTCCGTGCCGGAAATCTCCGCCGTGTTGGCGCAGTCCCGGGCCGTCCCCGCCAGCTTCCCGGCAATGCCGCCGGCGCCGTTGCTGCCGTTTCCGCTGCCCGTTACCGCCCCGAAGTTGACGCAGTCCTCTATCAGGTCTGTCGCACTATAAGCGATTCCCACTATGCCCCCTGCGCCGGAGGCGGCTCTCACCGTCCCGTAGTTCCGGCAGCCCGCCACCACAGAGCCCTCGCTGATGTAGGCGGCGATCCCTCCTGCGTTTGCACCGTCCGTTTCCACCTGCACCCGGCTGACGCAATCCCGGATCTCCGTGGAGGCGGCATAGGAAACGATCCCGGCGGCATAGGCCGTGTTGGCCTCACAGCCGGTGGTCCCCTCCACCGTCACGTTGCGGACGACCGCCCCGATGCAATAGCCGAACAGGCCCGCATAGCTCCCGGTGTTATATGCATTCATGTCCACGATGGAATGACCCTGTCCGTCGAACACCCCCTGGAAGGACTTTCCGGTGGTGACGCCTATCGCCTTCCATATTCGTTCCGCCTGGGTGCCATCGGCGTTGGCCAGAGAAATGTCGCTGTCCAGCAGCACCGTCTTGCCGCTGAAGGTGATCCCCTTTACGTTGACCAGATAAGCCATCCCCGCCAGCTCTGCGGCGGTGGAAAGAGTATATACGGACTCGCCGGCCCGGTACCAGCTGGTATCGGCCACGGAAAGCCAGGTCTTTTCCTGGGTCCCCCTCCGTGCCTCAATGGTGACGTTCCCCTCCCCGGTGACGGTATACGTCCCGTTCAGATTCACTTCCACATTGGTCAGCTCATAGGTGAAGGCCTCCGTGTATTCCCTGGACGGGTCCTCCGGCACAGCCCCGTCCAGGGCTCCCGCCCGCACCGTCAGGACGTCCCCCTCCTGGAGTACGTCGCCGTTCTTTACGGGCTCGTCGTAGACATAGCTCATGGTTCCCCCGGCGGACAGGTAGCCGGTCTTTATCACGCTGATCTCCTGCTCCGCTCCTTCCCGGATGGTCACGACAGCCGTTCTTGTCCGTTCAAACACTGCGCCGAAGCTGACGTCGCCGGTAACGGTGTAAAAGCTGCTGTCGATCCGCTGCCCGTTGACGGTATAATAACGCAGGGTATAGCCCGCCTCCGGCTGTGCGCTGAGGTTCACCACCTGCCCATAGGCCACGCTGCCGCTCTTGTCGGCGCTGACCACGCCTCCCGCAGACTGGACCACCGTCACATTGCAGCTGCCTGTGCCGCTGTAGGAGGACGACTGGAAGTACAGGACGGGATACCCGTTGTTGAGGCCGGCGCTGTCCGCCACGAAGATGTCGCCGTTCACGTTCAGCCTGGCCGCAAAGGAGCTTTCCTTCATCTGAGATTCGCTGAGCTCCTGCACATTGATGCTGATCTTGGTGCTGGAGCCCTTGTAATAGCCCTGGCTGTCCGGGTTGTCGTCGCAGTCCGCCAGGTAATAGCAGTTGTCCACGGTATAGGCGCCGGAATCGTGGCCCCCTATGCCCCGCCCCATGGAGGCCCCGTTGGTATCTATGTTCCCCACGTTGTAGCAGTTGTAGATGTCCAGGCCGGAATTGCTGCCTACGATCCCCCCTGCCGGGCAGGAAAAGATGGTGGAAACGTCTCCCACATTGTAGCAGTTCCGTATCATGCCGTCTCCCCAGCCGGCTCCCACGATGCCGCCCACGCCCTTGGCGTCGGTGTTTTTTACCTGGGCAAAATTGGCGCAGTTTTCCACTATGACGCCATTGTTGGTCTCTCCGATCCGGCCCACCACGCCGCCTACCATCCGGCGGCCGTAGATGTAGCCCTCGCCCACCACCACGTTCCGCACGGCGGGCTGCCAGCCGTTTTCAAAGGTTCCCGTTACCGTGTCCACGTCGCTTTCGCCGCCCAGGAAGCCGATGAGGCCGATGGCCATGCTGTAGGGGAAGCCCTTTTCCGCATATCTCTGACAGTAGATGTTGGAAACGCTGTGGCCCTGCCCGTCGAAGACGCCGTTGAAGCGGGTGTCGATCACATAAGAATCCCCGTTCACCATATCGGTGTCCATGGAGAATTTGCCCCCCACCGGCGTGTAATTGGGCCCGGACCAGGCGCCGTTGCGGTAACGGCCTCCCATATCCAGGTCCGCCCCCAGCCGGACGGTCTTATACGCAAAATCCGTCTCGCTGGAATAGACCGTATCCGCTACGTTACCGCCTCCTGCGCCCACCAGCATCACGTTATCTATTTTTATGCTCTTGATGTAAGAGGCGTCCCCCTTTATCCGGTACTCCGGGGTATCTGCGTCTATGCGCCCGTTCACCAACGCCGCCAGCCCCGCCAGCTCCGCCGGCTCGCTGATGGTGTATTCCGTGGCTGCGGGGTCGTACCAGGAGATATCCACCGCCCCATCCCAGACCGTGGTGGAAAAGAAGGCCCCTGCGATCTGCACGTTGGCGGCAGGCATGGTGAAGCTGAAGCTGCCCCCGCTGAGGGTCGCCAGCTGATAGCTCCCGTTGTACTCATAGCGCACCGTGGCCACATCGTAGCCTGCGTTGCAGGCGAAGGTCCCCGTGACGGTCTGCCCCGCCGCTGCAGAGCTGACGCTTACGCTTATGGTCCCGCCGGCAGTCTGCACCGCCGAAACGCTGTAGCTCCCCGCCCCGTAAGAAGCAACGGGAAACAGGGTCAGCACCATAAGGCAAACCAGCAACACACACAAAGATTTTTTCATCGGTCTTCTCCTTTTCCTACCGCAGAAGGGACGGCGGAAAGCCGTTTCACGCTCCTGCCCAGAATCCTCATTCAGAGCTCATGATATAATATTTCCCGGTCTCCGCGTCATAGTAGACCTTGCCCATCTCCTGAAGCTGGTCGCCTTCCTGGGGGGATTCCTCCTCCCCTGCCTGCTCCATCTCGTCCTCGGAGATTTCCAGAGCCTGGGTCGTATCTATCTGCGTGCTGGGGCCGATGTCCACGTTCCAGTTGATCACCAGAGCCAGCATGATCCCCACCGCCAGCACCAGCATGACGTCCGCCATATTGGCGATGCCGTCCATGGGGTTCCATTCTCTCCTGTCTTCCCCGGCGCGGCGGTTGAGCCTGTTCTTTCTCATCAGCGGCCTCCCTCCTCTTCTCCGGAAAGGGCCGGGACTTCCGCTGCCGGCAGGCCCGCCGGGGGAAGCTTCTCCGTTTCCAGGACGCATTCCGCCAGAGCCTCCAGCAGGGTCATATACTGCCGGTACCAGCTCCGGCGTATGGTGGAAATCACCGTAGCCACCGCTGCGCTGATGAGGCCGGCGATGGTGGTATCAAAAGCGATGAGCAGGGATTCGGACAGAGCGTAGGTATCTCCCTGGCCCAGGGCGATGATCCCCGGCCCCAGGGGGATGAGGGTCCCCAGAAGGCCGAAAACGGGCCCCAGCCGGGAGATGAGCTCCGAATACTTCACCATGCGGTCGTAACGGGCCTGTTCCTGGGCCACCAGGCTCACCGCCAGGGCCTCCCGCATTACCGGGGTAAAATCCGGGTGTCTGGTCAGCTCTGTCAGGGCCGCCTTCTGCCTTCTCAGCAGTCCGCTTTCCTCTATGGTTTCCGCCGCCTGCTCCGGGGCCTGCCGCAGCCGGTCCAGCAGCTCCGGCAGAGCAACCTTCAGGTGCCGCCGCTCTGAAAAACCCTCGCTGACCAGCCAGCCGGCCAGAAAGACCGTCGCCGCCATGATGAGGATCAGGATGATGATGACCGGAATCTGCAGCCCGGAGGCCACCGCCCGTAAAATGTCGCTGATTTTGAAAGTGTCTTCTGCTGCCGCTGCAATCGCTGCCGTCATTTCAGGATACTCCTTACATTTCTCATATTGATCTGATAACTTATCGGACCGGCGCACATCCCCAGAAGGAAGAGGCCCGTCAGGCTGAGGCAGATGAGGGCCGTGGGCGTAAGGATTTCCTCCTCCACCAGGACCAGCTGCTCCGCATCCGCCGCCATATCCTCTTCCCGCCAGTTCATGACGGCCCCTTCATTGCTGTCCGTGGAAACCTGGTGCTCCAGGATGCTGTTCACCCACTGGGCAAACTCCGTTCTGGCCATGAGTTCCTCGGAAAGGATATAGACCCCCTGGTCTTCTTCTGCGTAAGAAACCTCCGTGACCTCCTGCCCGGACTCCCGCTCATCGCCGGATAAGCTGGCGTTCAACGACTCTTCGCCGCCCACGGTGATGGATACGGTTTCCGTCACATCGCCGTAGGAAACGGTGATCTCCGCCGTGCCGCTCTCCTTCACCGTCAGGTTCCCGTAAAGGTCCACCTCCACCACATCTGTATTGTTGGAGCTCCATACCAGGTTCTCCTGGATGTACTGCTCCAGAAAGGAATCCGCCGCCGAGATGTTCACCGTCACCTGATAATCGCTGCCCACCTTTGCGTCCAGATTGGATTCCGCCCCGAAAACGGGGACCCCGTGGAAGGTCACATAGATCGAATTCACATACTTTGCCGCCTGGCTGGTCCTTCTCTCCGTGGGCTCCGCCTGGCCGAACAGCAGGCGAAAGCGGCTGGAAGGGCTGAGGGACGAGAAATTTTCCCCTATGCCGTTTTTCTCCCAGTTGTCCTCCAGGGCCATCATAGGCTGCACCTGCACGGCCCCTTCTTCCACGTCTCCTCCGTTCCGGGCGTAGACCTCCCCGGTCTCCTCGTTGGCCGCCAGGTTGGGATAGTAGTAGCGGGGTCTGTCCAGAAGCTCCGCTTTGGTGAAGGAAGTGAAAGCGCCGGAGGTCTGGTCGTCGGTGTAAAAGGCCAGGGAATGGACGGAGCTCATATCAACGCCGGCGTATTCCAGCAGGTCGGTCAGGTAAATGCCCCGGGCGGAATCCACCGCCGTCCAGTCTCCGCCGTAATAGCTGTAAACCTCCTGCACCGTGGGCAGAGCCCCTCCGTAAAGATCGTCCAGGTCCCGCCAGGAATAGGTGGCTTTCAGGGCATAGGGACCGCCGGTGTAGCCCACATAGACGGAGATGTTGTCCGTTACCCGCTGGGCGTGGACCTCCGAGGACAGGCCGGGCATGAACAGCGCAGCCAGCAATATGGCCAGCAGGGCGCCGGCCCTTTTCCTTCTCTTCATTTTCAGCCCTTTCACTGCTGCTCCTGCTGCTGCCGCACCTTCAGACTGGAATTGGCAAGCATGGCCTCCGCCTCTTCCACCGTCAGCTCGTAACGGTAAAACAAACGGTAAAATTCACGTGCGATCTCCACCATATCGTAATCGTAGATCTCCGGATAAAGCAGATTCCCCAGCCACCATATCCCCAGGACCCGGTTTATGGAAGGCGGATTGCCCATCCAGTTATATGGCTCCATGGGGATTTCGTAAAAATGATCCGCCTGCACCGCCGTGAGATCGTCCCAGACGCTGTCCTCCGCCAGCCCGGCATAAGGGCCGCCGCCGGTGAGGATGATGTAGTCGGGATCGAATATGTAGAGCTGCTCCATATTGATGGTGTTGCCGCCGCCGCTGTTGCTGAGTTCTTCGATGTTCACATAGACGGCGTTGACGGCGCCTATGTATTCTATGACGTCGGCCTGGACGGAGCCCCGGGCGTTGCAGTTGAGGCCGCTGGTGCCGGAGCCGTACATGACGCTGACCCGCTCTTCTTCCGGGATCTTTGCCCGGTTTTCCTGGGCCATGGCCAGGGTCCTTTCAATGAACAGGGCCATTTCCTCCGCCTCTTCCTCTTTGTCCAGAATCTTCCCCAGGTCCCGGTAGGCCGCCGGGAACTTTTCCAGGGTGGTCTCGATGAAGATGGTGGGCACTCCCGTCTGCCGCTGCACCGTGTTCATATCGGCGGCATGACCGTTCTTTTTGTCTCCCAGGTCTATGATGAGCTGGGCGTCGGCGGTGAGCAGGCTCTCTATGTTCAGGGTGGATTTGCTCCCGTAAAGCTGTCCGAAGGTGGGCAGGTCCAGGAAGGATTCCGGGAAGTATTTCATCTGGGTGCTGCCGGGGGTGGAGGCCAGGCCGCAAAGCTTCTCCGGGACAAGGGTGGCCAGGATCATCTGCGCCACGGCGCCGCTGGGGGCCACCCGTTCCACTTCCACGGGGATCTCCACATCCCGTCCGCTGGAATCGCTGTAGACCGTGCTCTCCCCCTCTATCACCACGTCCCCGCCGCCGCAGCCGGTGCAAAGGAGCGCAATGAGAAGACAGAGGGCGCAGGCCGCCGCCAGATTTCGTTTCACTTTGGCAGATCTGGTCAATTTTTTCTCCTTTTCTGAGGCAAAGCACTTTACTTTATCTTCTGAAAGCTATATTCTTATACAAGATATATCCTTTACCAAGATACCACGGCAGGCTTCTTCTGTCAACATGAAGCCGGTCTTTGAGGAGGCGGAGTTTTATTTGAAAACCAATGCGGAAAGACTTTCCCCGGCTGAGAAAGAGCCTCACTATGCTCTGCGCTTTCTGGTGCTGAGCGTCATCTGCGCCGCCGTGTTCCTGGCGTCCTTCCTGCTGGGACGCTATTCCGTGGATCCGGCCTCCCTCCTGCGCATCCTCTGTGACCAGGTGACCAGCTTTTTCGGCGGCCTTTTCCGCCAGGACTGGTCCCTTACCCAGACCTGGAGCAACCAGGAGGAAACCGTCATCCTGCAGATCCGCCTGCCCCGAATCGCCGCCGCCGCCCTGGTGGGGGCCGCCCTTTCCACTGCGGGAGCCGCCTATCAGGGCATGTTCCGCAACCCCATGGTCTCTCCCGACATCCTGGGGGCCTCTTCCGGCGCAGGCTTCGGCGCCGCCATGGGCATCCTCATGTACTTCGGCTACTTCGGCATCTCCGTCTGCGCCTTCGCCTTCGGCCTGGGGGCGGTGCTCCTGGCCTATCTCATCAGCAAGGTCAGCCGCCTGAACACCACCCTCTCCATGGTGCTGGCGGGCATCATGGTCAGCTCCCTCTTTTCCTCCTGCACCTCCTTCGTCAAGCTCATCGCCGATACAGAGGAGGTCCTTCCCGCCATCACCTACTGGCTCATGGGCTCCCTGGCTTCCATAAAGCCCCGGGACGTCTGGTTCCTTCTGATCCCCGTCCTGGCGGGCCTCATCCCCCTGCTGCTCCTGCGCTGGAAGATCAACATCCTCACCGTCAGCGAGGAAGAAGCCGCCAGCCTGGGCATCAACACCGGCCGCCTGCGCCTTGTAGTGATCTTCTGCGCCACCCTCATGACGGCGGGCAGCGTGGCGGTCAGCGGCATGATAGGCTGGGTGGGCCTTGTCATCCCTCATTTCTGCCGCATGATCTTCGGCTATGATTACAAGCGCCTGATCCCTGCCTCCGCCGTTTTCGGCGCCGCCTTCCTCATGGTGGTGGACAACATCGCCCGGAACGTGGCCACCAGCGAGATCCCTCTGGGGATACTCACTTCCTTCATCGGCGCGCCGGTCTTTGTCTATCTGATCCTGACAGGAGGTACCAACCGTGGCCGTTAACATCATCGATCTGGATTTTTCCTACGACACCCGCAAGGTCCTTCATAACATCAATTTTTCCGCCGAGGGCGGCAGCCTGGTGGCTGTGCTGGGGCCCAACGGCGTGGGGAAAAGCACTCTGTTCCGCTGCATTCTCGGCTTTCTCCGGCCGGACAAGGGCTCTGTCCTCCTCAACGGCAGGGAGATCAGCAGCCTTTCCCGCCAGGAGGCCGCCAGGGAGATTGCCTATATCCCCCAGGTGGCTTCCCCTACCTTTGATTATACGGTGCTGGAAATGGTCCTGATGGGGGTCAGCAACCAGCTGGGCTATTTTGAGAGCCCCGGCCCCGCTCACAGGGAACAGGCGCTGGATACCCTGGGAGACCTGGGCATCGCCCATCTGCGGAACCGGGGCTGCGCCCAGATCAGCGGCGGCGAGCGGCAGCTGGCCCTTCTGGCCCGGGCCCTCATCCAGAACGCAAAGGTCCTTCTGATGGACGAGCCCACCGCCAACCTGGACTACGGCAACCAATACCGGGTGATGGAGCGGATCGCCGGCCTGGCCTCCAAAGGCTACACCGTCATCTTCTCCACTCACGACCCCAACCAGGCCCTGCTCCACGCCAACAGGGTTTTTGCCCTGAAGGGCGGCACCACC
>JAUNBO010000019.1:0-1457 GCA_030527065.1 Bacillota bacterium
ATGGTCCCCGTCCTCAGCTATTTGTTTTTAAAAGGACGCTGCCGCAGCTGCGGCGCAAAAATCTCCCTCCAATACCCCGCAATCGAAACATTGTGTGGCGTTCTGGGGGTCTTTTGTGTTATAATTTATCAGCCCACTTTCCACGCCCTGCTGGCCTTTTCGCTCCTTGCGGGACTGGTGGCGGTGGCGGAGACAGATCGGAAGACCATGGAGATCCCCAACGGGCTCATCCTGTACCTTCTGGTCCCGGCGGCGGGCCTGGCGGCTTTGCCGGACCAGACGGGGCTGCTGTCCCATATCATAGGCGCCTTCTGCGTTTCCCTGCCCCTGCTGCTGCTGATCCTGCTGATTCCCGGCAGCTTCGGCGGAGGAGACGTAAAGCTGATGGCGGCCTGCGGACTGGCCCTGGGCTGGCAGCTGACCCTGGTGGGCTTCTTCCTGGCGCTGATAACGGGAGGCGCCTACGGAGGGTGGCTCCTTCTCACCCGCAGGGCTGGCGGGAAGAGCCATTTTGCCTTCGGCCCCTTTCTGGCCCTGGGAACGGGGCTTGCTCTCCTGGCAGGGCAGAGCGTACTGGATTGGTATCTGGGATTTTTTTAGACCCGGAAGCCCTCCCGGCCCGGAGCGTCGGGCAGAAGGAACGGCTTCAGGCGAAGAGAGAAGAAAGAGAATGTCCCAGCTTGTGAAAGAGAGACAAAGCAGATGCCGGACTATTTTTACACAGCAATCGATTTAAAAGGAAAAAACGTCAAGGGCGTTCTGAAGGCGGCGGACGAGCCGGCTCTGGTGTCCCAGCTCCGCCAGCAGGACCTCTTTCTGCTCTCCTGTGCGGAGGAGGAGGAAAAGGGCCGGGCGCCGGCACTGAAGGCCCGGGAGCTGGCTTCCTTCAACCGGCAGATCGGCGCCATGCTTTCCTCGGGCATCACCCTCATCCGGGCCATAGAGATCCTTCTGCAAAGAGATGTTTCCAAACGCCAGAAGCAGATTTACGAAGGCCTGTATAAGGCGGTGCTTTCCGGCCAGCCCCTTTCCGAGGCCCTGCAGCAGACCCGGGGCGCTTTCCCGGACCTGCTCATCAACATGTACCGGGCGGCGGAGGCCAACGGCACCATGGACCTTACCGCCACCCGCATGGCGGACCACTATGAAAGGGAGCACCGGCTGCGGACCAGACTGAAGGGGGCCGCCACCTATCCCATGGTGCTGCTGGCCCTCACGGTGGTGGTGGTGATCCTCATCTTCACCCTGGTCCTTCCAAACTTCCTTTCCCTTTACGGAGACGGGACAGAGCTTCCCGCCATCACCAGAGTGGTGATAGGCGCCAGCAGGCTCTTCACGGAGCAGCTGCCTCTGCTCCTGGGCGGCGTGCTGCTTTTCCTGCTGCTCCTGTCATTTCTCCGCATGTGCCAGCCCCTGCGTTTCTGGATAGACGAAAAAAAGCTGAAGCTTCCCGTGGC
>JAUNBO010000019.1:1557-17744 GCA_030527065.1 Bacillota bacterium
GATTACGAAGCGGAGCAATCGGCGCAGCGGCTGTCCAGCCTGCTGGAGCCCGTGCTCATCATTCTGATGGCGCTCATCATCGGCACCATCCTCATCGCCGTCATGCTCCCCATCTATCAGATGTACGGCAGCATAGGCGCATAAAAGGCGGAGGTTGTTATGAAGACATCCATGTACATAGGCGATAACGCCATAGAGGCCGTCACCGGCAAGGATACGGGGAAGAAGCTGAAGATCCGGGGCTATTGGCGCATGCCCATAGAGGCGGGGCTGGTGGAGCACGGCGTCATAAAGGACCCGGAGGGGCTGAGGGCGGCTCTGAGACACTTCCGGGTAAAGGCGGAGGTGAAGCTGGACCGGCTCCAGCTGGTGCTGGATTCGGACCTCATCCAGGTAAAGGAAATGCAGGTGCCCCCCCTGAACAGAAAGAAGCTCCTGGCTCTCATAGACAAGCAGTTCGCCGTCCGGGAGGCGGGGCTGGGAGAGCTGGTCCACGATTACATGCCCCTGTCCGACGAGGCCGGCGCCCACCGGGTCCTGGCCTGCGCCGTGGCAAAGGAAATGGTGGTCCAATACCGGGAGTTCTTCGGGGCCATGGGGGCAAAGCTTCTCAACATAGACGTGGGAGGGGCCTGCGCCATCCGGGCCATCCGCCGCATGCCGGAGCTGAAGGGAAAGACCTTCATCTTCGCCAGAGGGGACGGAGCGGATATGAGCGCCATCCTGTTTGAAAACGGCAGCTACCGCTTTTCCAACCGGAGCAAGCTTCAGGAAAAGAGAGGGACCTCCGCCGCGGCGGTGGAGATCGCCCGTCACCTGTCCTCCATGGTGCAGTTCCAGAGAGCGCAGAAAGCCGAGGAGCACATCACCAACACCTATCTTTGCGGATTGGAAGGGGAAGAAGAGGCGTTCTTCCAGGATATGTCCCTGCTCCTGAACATGGAGGTGGGGCTCCTTCCGGATTCCATGGTGGTGGAATGCCGGCGGCCCTCTGAGGACGGCCTGCGCTACTCCGACTGCCTCTACTGTTTCGGGGATCTGATGGAAGACAAACGCGGGCAGCGGGGCTGAAGGGAGCGGTGAGGAAAAAATGAGCGCACTGAAACCAAACAAGATCAATTTCCTGGACGGCCTGAAGGAAGACGCCAAAAGGGAGAAGAGCCGGAAGAGAAAAGGCGGGAAGCACCTGTGGTTTCTGGCGGCCTGTCTCCTGGTGATCCTGGCTGCCAGCGGATATTATGCCTTCCAGATCTATTATGTGCTGGGGAACGAGATGGAGGCCTCGGCGGCGTATATCGGAGACGAGGAGCGGCAGCGGGAATATGCGGAGGCGGAAGCCGTCAGAGCCGCCAGGGACAGCCTGGCGGCAGAGGCCAGGAATCTGCGGAACGCCCTGGAAAGCATAGAGTCTTATCCGGACCTGGACAGAGAGACCTACGGGGTCCTTGCGGAAGCTGCCGCCGGCCAGGTGAGCATAGAAGCCCTGAGCTTTTCCGCCGCCCGGGGCGTGGCGGCGGTATCGGGGAGCTGTGAAGGCCCCCTTCAGGCCTCCGCCTATGCAGGGAACCTCCGCCGCTCCGGCAGCTTTGCAGATGTGGATTATTACGGATATGAGAGCGGCACCGGAGGTTATGTCTTCCAGGTATATTGCTATATGACTCTTCCGGGAGGTGAAGCCGATGAATGATCTCACTGTGCGGGAAAAGAAGCTGCTGTATCTGCTGGCGGTGGTGATCATAGTGGCCGGGGGCATCGCCCTGCTCCTGATGCCCCTGATGGAGAAATACCAGCTGACCCAGGATGAGCTTTACGCTCAGCAGCTGCAGGAGCAGGAGTTCCGGGCGCTGCTGGAAACCAGGGACGCCATGGAGGAAGAGCTGTCGGCCCTTTCGGAGCAGACAGAGGAGGACCGGGATCTCCTTTATCCGTATATGACGGCGGAGCAGGTGGACTATCTGCTGACGTCCATGCTCATCTCCCACTCTCTTACGCCCCGGTCCCTGGCATTGGGAGACGAGACCGTGCTGGCCACCCCTCCCTACGGGAGCATAATAGAAGAAGAGACAGGGGAAACGGACGAAAGCGCCGCCGTGGCGGAGTACGGCGGGCTTCTGGGCCGGGTGGCGTCCATCAGCGCCACGGGAAGCATGGAAAGCCTCATCAGCCTGGCGGACGCCATGGCGGAAAACCCCTCCCTGCAGCTGGAAAACGTGTCCGCCGCAGTCAACCGCAGCGGCGGGGGCTACAGCATTACTCTGGAAGTGAGCGTTTACATGAATGAAGAGCAGTAGCGGCATTCTGAATAAAAGAGGCGTCATACTGAATAAGAAGGGATCGGCCATCGTGTGGGCCGTGATTTCCCTTTTGCTGATCACCATACTGGCGGCGGGGGCCCTGGTGGCAGGGAAGAGCTATGCGGAGCAGAGCACGGCGGCCAATGCGGAGCGGCAGGCTTACCTGACGGCCCGCAGCGCCGTCAACGCCATGCTGGCCCAGGTGGACGGCTACACGGTCTCCGGCGAGGCGGGAGAAGAGCTGCCCTACGACAACGTCCTGATCCCTTCGGTCACAGGGGATTCCAGGTCGGTGACGGACTTTGACTTCACGGAGGAGATGGGAAGCTGCCAGGGCTATGTCCGCCGGGTCGGCGAGGATGAGGTAGAGCTCGGCGCCACTGCCACTGCAGGCGGGGAAAGCAGGACGGTGAAGGCCGTCGTGAAGCGGGAAGTCACTATAGAGGAAGGAAGCTCGGAGGGAAGCAGCGTTTCGGAGCTGTTCAGGGGCCTTTACAGCCGCCAGCTTTCCATCGGCCGGGGCGTTTCCGTGATTACCGGAGACGGCAGTGATATTTACCTGAAAAGCATAGGCTCCGGGGACCGGCGGGACGCCCTTCTCAGCGCAGGCGGAGATCTGTATACGGATATCACTCCGTACCATGGAGCGATCCGGGAGGTAAAGGTGGAGGTGGCGGGGCTCACGGTCCGGGGCTGCCCCACTCTGGAGCTTCCCAGAGACCCGGGGCTGGAAGGGCCCTATGTCATGCTCAACGACAACACCGTCTCTATGGTGGACCTGTGGGCGGGCCGCAGCCTGACAGGCCCCCTGTCCTACCTTCTGGGAGACAGCCGGAGCGTGGCCGGCGGCATAGGCGTGGACGACGCCAACGGGCGGATAGACCGGGACACCACCCTGCTGATCAGCGGGAACGACACCTATGCCATAAAAGTACGGGCGGGCTGCACCCTGAATCTGAATCTGATGAACAACTCTGAGGGAGACGAGGTGCCGGTCCTTTTCATCTTTCTGGACGGCAGGGACGGAGGCCGGCGGGCCAGCCTGACCATCAGGAGCATAGAAGGAGAGGCGGAGCTCTTTGTCTGCGGCGGCGCCGGGAGCCGGGTGACCATAGCGGAGGATGTGGAGATCACCGGCGCCATCTCTGCGGATATCCTCGTGGCGGAGGCGGACCTGACCCTGAATTACACGGCGCCCCCGGCCCTTACCATCTACTCTCAGAGCGATTCCTGGAGCGGTTGGGGGCACGGAGGCCGGTGGCCCTGGTGGCCCTGGTGGGGCAGGCCCGGAGACGGGGAATCTGAGGAGCCCGAGCCCGGAGAGACAGAAACTGTGGATATAGAGACCCATACCTGGAGCTTTGAGAGATATGAAGAAGGATAAGCGTACGAAACTGAAGAAAGGCTGCCGGGGCTTCACTCTGGTGGAGGTCATCGTAGCGGTGGCCATCCTGGCCATGGCCTCGCTGGTGCTGGTCGCCGCCTTCAACAGCTCCTTGCGGCTGTTTCAGCGGGGCGTGGATATGGAGACCTTTGGAGATCAGGCCTTTGCCCGGGCGGAAACGGAAACGGAGACAGGGGGAAGTCAGGACAGCCTTTCCTTTTCCGTGGAAGGAACGATGGTAACGGTCCGGGGGAGCTACGGGACCTTTGAAGAGGGGCAGGATCCCCGGGTGAGCTTTACGCTCTTTGCGCCGGCGGAAGCTGCGGAGGATTGAGGTGAGGCCCTTTGAAAACGCTTAAGGAGAAAAAAGGCTTCACCATGGTGGAGATGGTGGTGGCCATGAGCATCCTGGTGGTGATCATCGGCGTCACCTGCGGCATCATGCTTTCCTCCTCCAATGCCTATGCCCGCACAGCCGCCCTGGACCACGCCAAGGAGCTGGGGCTGATGGCTTACGATTACGTCAGCCGGCCTCTCACCTACGCCATGAAGGTGGAGATCGGCAGCGACGTCAACGGCTATCCCAAGGGGATCAAAATAGAGGACGGCAGGCTGTATTACAGGCCCGAGGGCGGAGAGTTCAGCCAGGCCTATACCGAAGGAGTCTATAACGGCATGGAGCTGGAGATGGAGCTGGCCCTGGAAGGCAGCCTGGTCCGGCTCCGCATGGTGGTATTGAGGGAAGGCACGGCGCTTTTTGAGAAGAGCAGCAGCTTCCGGCTGCTGAACGCAGAGGCGGCGCCCCAGGGGGCGGCCTCAGGGCCGGAGGAGCCCGTCACCAATCCTTCAATCTTCTGGGAATGACGATACGGTTCAGTTGACATGCTTCCGGCGGCGGAGCGCTCCGGGCCGGGGCAAAGGGGCGGAAAAAGGGGACGCCAGCATCAGGAGAAGGAATATGAGTGAAACAAAAGATGTAAGAAGCCTGAAAATCGGCGACGTGCTGAAGGAAGCCGGCTATGTGACGGACGAGCAGATGGAGGAGGCCCTTCTGGAGCAGAAGAAGGGCAACCGGAAGCTGATAGGGGACATCCTGGTGGAGCTGGGCTACGTGACGGAAACCCAGAAGCTTCACGCCCTGGGGACCAAGCTGGGCATTTCTCTGATCCGGCTGGATACCTATCCGGTGAAGACGGAGGCGGTGCAGAAGATTCCCAAGGAGCTGGCCCAGAAATACAATCTCATCGCCATAGACATTTCCGGGAACGACCTGGTGCTGGCGGTAAACGATCCCCTGAGCTTTTTCGCCATAGAGGACGTGCGCCAGATGGTGAAGATGCCCCTGAAGATATGCCTGGCGGAAAACATCCAGATCACCTCGGCCATAGAATACTATTATTCGGAGATCCACGCCCGGGATGCGGCCCGGCAGGCGGGCCAGTCCATGCCTCTGATGGTGGAGGGAGATATTATGGCGGAGCCGGGGCAGGAGGACGCCCCGGTGGTGAAGCTGCTGAACAACCTGCTGATCCGGGGCCGGCAGACCGACGCCAGCGATATCCACATAGAGCCCTTTGAAAACGAGCTGAGCGTGCGCATACGCATGGACGGCACCATGACGGATTACATGAAGCTGTCCAAAAATCTGCACCAGCCCCTGGTGGCCAGGATAAAGGTGGTATCGGGCCTGGATACGGCGGAAAAGCGCATCCCCCAGGACGGCCATTTCCGCATGAAGCTGGACGGGACGGACCTGAACGTCCGGGTATCCCTGATCCCCACGGTGTACGGGGAAAAAGCCGTGCTGCGGTTCCTGTCCTCCAACGCCAGGGTGGACTACAGCGGCACCTTCGGCATGACCCCGGGCAACTACGAGAAGATGATGAAGGCCCTGAAATCTCCCCACGGGATCATCTATGTGACGGGGCCCACCGGCTCCGGGAAGACCACCACCCTGTATATGATCCTGGAGCACCTGGCTCCCCAGATGGTGAACATCTCCACCATTGAGGACCCGGTGGAGAGAAACATCCCCAGGGTGAATCAGATCCAGGTGAACAATGCCAGCGGCCTCACCTTTGACGCCGGCCTCCGCTCCATCCTGCGGCAGGACCCGGACATCATAATGGTGGGAGAGACCAGAGATGCGGAGACCGCCGCCATCTCTGTCCGGGCCGCCATCACGGGACATCTGGTCCTCTCCACCCTCCACACCAACGACGCCGTATCCTCCATCATCCGGCTGGCGGATATGGGGGTGCCCGCCTATCTCATCGCCAGCTCCATGGTGGCCATTGTGGCCCAGCGGCTGGTGCGGAAGGTCTGCCCGGATTGCGGGTACAGCTACGAGCCCGATGAGACGGAGCGGCAGATACTGGGGGCGGACGTGAAGACCCTGCGGAAGGGGAAGGGCTGCCAGATCTGCAATCACACGGGATATAAAGGCCGGGTGGCCGTCCACGAAATCCTGCTCATAGATAAGACGATACGGAGCATGATAACGGCAGGGGCGTCCATGGACGACGTCTTTGAGTACGCCACCAAAACCCAGGATATGCGGATCCTGCGGCAGGAGGCCACGGAGCTGGTCCTTCAGGGCGTCACCACCGTGGAGGAGATGCTGAAGACCGCCTATTACGAAGGAGTATGAGAAAATGACCGTACAGGAGATAGTGGCCTTTGCCATGGAGAACCGTTGTTCCGACGTCCATCTGACGGAGGGGGAGGCCCCCGTATTCCGGCAGAACGGAAGCCTGGTATCCTTCCGGCAGGAGCCGGTGACAGGGGAAGAGATCCTGGCCCTGGCGGCGAAGCAGGGAGCGGCGGGGCCGGAGGGGGGGCAGGATTCGGATTTTGCCGCTGACATGGCCGGAGGGCGGCAGCGGGTGAACCTGTACAGGCAGCGGGGCCGGCTGGCGGCGGCCATCCGTCTTTTGAACGATAAGATACCGACCATGGAGGAGCTTCGCCTCCCCCCGGTGCTGAAAACTCTCTGTGCGGAGCCCCGGGGCCTCATCCTGGTGACGGGGCCTACGGGCTCGGGAAAATCCACCACGCTGGCGTCTATGGTGGACTACATCGGGAAGCAGAAGCCCTGTCACGTCATCACCATAGAAGACCCCATAGAATATGTGTATACGGACAGCCCCTCCCTGATCCACCAGAGGGAGGTGGGGAAGGATGCGGCCTCCTTCAGCGGCGCTCTGCGCTCCGCTCTCCGGGAGGACCCGGACGTGATACTGGTAGGGGAGATGCGGGACTACGAAACCATTTCCGCTGCGGTAACGGCGGCGGAAACGGGGCATCTGGTCCTTTCCACCCTCCACACCACGGGGGCGGCCAGGACCATGGACCGGATCATAGATATCTTCCCGCCTCACGGACAGAACCAGATCCGCACCCAGCTGGCGGGGGTGCTGCGGGGGGTGATCACCCAGCTGCTGGTCCCCCTGGCCGACGGCAGCGGGCGCATGGCCGCCACGGAGATCCTGGTGAACACCGACGCCGTGGCCAACCTCATACGGGAGGGAAAGTGCCACCAGCTGAACTCCGTCATCCAGTCCGGCGGGGCTTTGGGCATGCATACCCTGGACAGCTGCCTGGCGGACCTGGTCCGGCAGGGGCTCATAGACAGGGCTGTGGCGGAGGCCCAATGCAGCGGCGTGAAGGAGCTGAGGCAGCTGTTGGGGTAGGCGGGGCCTTCGGCTTTCGGAGGTCCGACAAACCGCCCCCCTGGCGCCCCGTGAAAAGTAACCCTTGAAAGGCCTGAAAGCCGGATTTTCGAAAAGCGTTGCCTATTCCCCGGGAAAATGATATGATGTTTCTACATAAAAAGCAGAGGAGGGCCCCAGTTTGGAAACGATTCTTTTTATCGGACTCATAGCTCTTGTTTTCTTTTATACGGTGAAGAAAAAAGGCAATCCCAGAACGGACCCGAAGAAAGCCCATTATGATGAAATGGACCGGGTCCTGGCGGCGGAGGGCTTCACAGAGACGGGAGAGATCTACTACATCCCCCGTTTTAAGGACGAGGACGAGGACCTGGACCAGGTGAACACCTGGGATTACAGGAAGCACAGGTATTACCCGGACTGCATCCTGAAAATAGACAAGGAGCACGACCGCTTTGCCTTCTGCGACGCCAAGAGCCAGATGATGTTCCACTTCGGCGCCGGGGAAGTCCTTTCCTGCCGGGTGCTGGAGGACGATCAGGTGCTCATGTCCCAGATGCTCAGCCGGAAGGCCATGGAGCGGGCCATGAAGGAACGGCACGGTGCGCCCTCGGGGAAGGTGAAGAGCCTGCAGATAGAAGTGGTGGTGGACCGGGAAAAGGGGCCTGTCCATGTGTTCTCCATCTTGTCCAGGCCCATGGAACGTACGGAGCTGGAGTATAAAAACGCCGTGCGCTTTGTCTGGCAGATGTTCTGGCTGATGTTTGCCGCCGCTCCCGCAGAGCTGCCGGAGGATACGGCGGCGCCGGGGATCCCGGTTCAGGCCGGGAAGGAAGAGGAGCCTGCCGAAGAAAGAGAAGCCTCTTATGCTCCCGCAGGGCAGGTGCGCCGGGGACCCGCAGGGGTCCGGGCCAGACGCTGAACCCAGCCATCGACCTGATCCAATGAAAAAGGGAAGACGGCGTTGAAACGTCAACGTTTGTCCTTCCCTTTTCTGTTGCTGCGGGAATTGCAAAAAGGTTACTGTTTAAGGGGGCGCCAGGGGGGCGGTTTGCCGGACCTCCGCAGGACCAGCTGAGAATTTAAGGCAGGACGAACAAAATTGCAAGCAAAGTTTTTAGAAATATCAAAATAATCTCTTCCCTTTTATTGAGAAATAGTATAATATAACATTGTTGAAAAAATTAAAAAAACGGAGCCGCCGAAAAGGCTGTATCTGATCATTCGCCATAGAGGCTTCATGATAGAAACAGGACATTTTGAGAAAGACGACAAGAAAGGGAGAGAAGACAGAATGACAGAAAACATATTACTGGAAAAGGTAAGGAAGTTGAACTGGGTGCTTCAGGAAAGCACCTCCGGGGTTTTTTCCTTCAACGACCTTTGCAGCATCCTCAGCGAGCTGATGGACGCCAACGTGTACATCGCAAACAAACGGGGAAAGGTGATCGGCGTCCATTATAAAATACAATCGGACAGCGCCACCATCACCGACCCGGAGACCGGAGTGGAGAAATTCCCCAACGAATATAACGATGGACTGCTGCGGGTAGAGGAAACTCAGGCGAACCTGCAGGGAGAAGAGGCCCTGAAGATATTCAAATACGATTATGACACTTACGATAAGCTCCACACCATCATTCCCATCATGGGGGGGAGCCAGCGCATGGGGACTCTCATCGCCTGCCGGTACAGCCCGCCCTTCGGGGACGAGGACCTGATCCTGGGGGAATACGGGGCCACGGTGGTGGGCCTGGAAATCCAGCGGAGAAAGGCCATAGAGAAGGCGGAAGAGGACAGGCTGCGTTCCGTGGTGCAGATGGCCATAGGGACCTTATCTTATTCGGAAATAGAAGCGGTGCGCAAGATCTTTGAAGAGCTCAAGAGCCCGGAGGGGCTTCTGGTGGCCAGCCGCATCGCAGACCGCTCCGGCATCACCCGTTCCGTCATCGTCAACGCCCTGCGGAAGCTGGAGAGCGCCGGCGTGATAGAATCCCGTTCTCTGGGGATGAAGGGCACTCATATAAAGATATTGAACGATAAGTTCTATGAGGAGCTGGAAAAGCTGGGAAGCTGAGAACTGCCGCCGGCAGAGGACCATCCGTTCAGGCGTATGCTCCGCCCGGGATGCAGGGAGGAAGAGCATGGATAAGATATACGATGTGATCATTTTGGGGGCGGGCCCCGCAGGCCTGGCCGCAGGGCTCTATGCCGGGCGGAGCCGCCTGTCCGCCCTCATCATAGAAAAGGAAGGGGACGGCGGGCAGATCGCCGCCACGGATCAGATAGAGAATTATCCCGGCGCCATGCCGGAAGGGGAATCCGGGAGCGCACTGGCGGCCCGGATGTCCGCCCAAGCGGAGCGCTTCGGAGCGGAGCGGATCTCCGATACCATTGTGAAAGCGGAATTGGAGGGGCCGGTAAAGAAGCTGACAGGGACTGCCGGAGAGTATCTGGGGAAAACGGTGATCATCGCCGCCGGGGCCGTTCCCCGGCCCCTGGGATGTCCCGGGGAGCAGGAGCTGACAGGCAGGGGCGTATCCTACTGCGCCACCTGTGACGGCGCCTTTTTCCAGGGCCTGCCGGTATATGTGGCCGGCGGGGGAGACGCGGCGGTGGAGGAGGCAATCTATCTCACCCGCTTTGCCCGGAAGGTGACGGTGATCCACCGGCGGGACAGGCTCCGGGCGGCAAAGGCCATTCAGGAAAAGGCCTTCGCCGATCCAAAGATAGAATTTCTCTGGGACAGCACGGTGGAGGCCCTGGAAGGGGACGGGGTCCTGGAGCGGATGCGGCTGAAGAACGTAAAAACGGGGGAAGAGACCTGCATAGAGGCGGACCCGTCGGAGGGCCTTTTCGGATTGTTCGTTTTTATAGGGCTTTTGCCGGCCACAGAGTTGTTCGGGGGGAGCCTGGAGCTGGAAAACGGCTACATCAGGACCGATGAGAGGATGCGCACTGGCATTCCCGGCGTCTTTGCCGCCGGGGATATAAGGGTGAAAAGCCTGCGCCAGGTGGTCACCGCCGTGGCCGACGGCGCCATAGCCGCCGTGGAAGCGGGCCGCTTCCTGGAAGAGCGAGAGTAAGGCGGCCCGGGACCGAAGCGAGGAAAGCAAGAGCGGAAAAGGGATTTTTCGCTCTTAAAAATTTTTTTGAGACATTTGAAATAAAGTGAAAGAAACCCGAAAGAAAGTTTATTTTCATTTAAGTGGGTATCCAGTACGATGGAGAAAATGAGCCTGCCGCCGCATGAGAGCAAGATGAAAGAATTAAAGACGATTTTAATAGAAGAGAAGGAGCGGATCATAGAGATATGCCGGGAATTTGAACCTCCTTTTTGCACTGCGGCCTGTCCCTTCCGGCTGGATGTGAACAGGTTCACAGAAAAACTGTGCCTGGAAAATTTTACGGCGGCCTATCGGATCTATCAGGAGGCTACGGGCTTCCCGGCCATTGCCGCTTCTCTTTGCAAAGGGCCCTGCAGGGAAGTCTGCATGAGGAAGGAGCTGGGCGGCTCCATCCGCATGGACCTGCTGGAGCGGGCGGCCATAGCAAATGCCGGGAACAGGGAGCCCAGGATCTACAATCTCCCCGAAAAGAACAGCCGGGTGGCCATCGTAGGCGGCGGCGTCAGCGGCCTGGCCTGCGGAATGAGGCTGGCCGAAAAGAAATACAAGGTAACGGTTTTTGAAGCCCGGGACCGGATCGGCGGACAGATATTCAACCACATGCCGGAACAGGAGTTCCTGGACGAGGTCCGGCTGCAGATGCGGGGGCGGAGCTGGGAGCTGCGGCTCAATGAAAGGATCGCAGGGCTTTCTCAGCTGGCGGGCTTTGATGCGGTATACGTCGCCACCGGAAACGGGGGAGATACCTTTGGGCTCTCCCCGGAGGAACTGACCAACTGCTTTTGCAGCCGCCGCCCCGGCGTTTTTATGGGAGGGAGCCTCCTGACGGAGGAGCCTGCCGAAGCCATGGCCCACGGCCTCCGGGCCGCCCTGTACATTGAAAGCTATATAAAGACGGGCAATATGCAGTTCAGCGATGAAAGGGCGGACAGCAGGATCCCGCGGGAGACCTTTGCGGGACGCCCCCCCTTGCCGGAAACGGCGGCGGGGCCGGGAGGCTACACCCCCGGGGAGGCGAAGAGAGAAGCGGAGCGCTGCTTCCGCTGCCGCTGCGAGGCCTGTTCCCAAAGCTGCCATATGATGCGGTATTTCCGGAAAAAGCCGGGCCGCATCAGCGACGACGCCAGCGCTACCGCAGGGGACGACGGGATCCGGGGCGAAATCAAGGTGGCCACCAGGCTCATCGCCTCCTGCAACCAATGCGGCCTTTGTAAAGAGCAATGCTGCGAGAGCATAGATATGGAGGCCTTCTTATTGAAGGCGAGGACTGCGCTGCACAACAAGCAGTCATTGCCCTGGAAGTACAACGACTTTTTCCTCCGGGACATGGCGGACGCCGACGGCCCCGGCCTGGCGCAGCTCCTTCCGGAAAAGCGCCCCGTCCGACAGCTGTTCCTGCCCGGCTGCCAGCTGGGGAGCAGCGCCCCGGAATATGTGCTTTCCGCTTACGCCTGGCTGCGGGAAGCCGAGCCGGCCACGGCCCTGAGCACCCACTGCTGCGGCGCGCCGGCCCTCTGGGCGGGAGACGGGGAGCTTCATCAGGAGGTCCTGAAGGAGCTGAAGGACTGGTGGCAGGAATTGGGCAGGCCCCGGCTCGTCTTCGCCTGCGGGACCTGTAAAAAGATGATAGACCGCTACGTCCCGGAAATGGAAGGGACTTTCCTTTATGAACTCCTGGCCCGGCAGGGAGCGGGGCTGAAGATGGACATGGGCCGGGAACCTTATTCCGTATTCGACCCCTGCAGCTGCCGCCATGTGACGGAGGTGCAGGCGGCAGTCAGGACGCTGGCGGAAAGAGGCTGCACGCTGACGCCCCTTTCAAAGGACGGCGGCGACGGCGGCTGCTGCGGTTACGGCGGCCATACGGCGGTGGCCAATCCGGAGTGCACAAAGGGACTCACAAGGGAGCAGGCCGGGCGGAGCGGCAGCAGCTATATCACCTATTGCAGCAATTGCCGGGACCTGTTTGCCGCCGAGGGGAAAAAAGCGCTCCATATTTTAGATGCGGTCTTTGACCTGAACGGCCCTCACCGGCGGCCCCCGGACATCTCGGAGCGCAGAAGGAACCGGACGGAGCTGAAGAGGCGGCTCCTGGAAGAATACGGGGGAGAAGGGCTTCACGCCGTGGAGAAGAAAGAGGAAATGCTCCTGGAGATCAGCCCGGAGCTCAGGAAAAAGCTCAATGACGAATGGATCCTGGAGGACTGCGTGGCGGAGGTTGTCCGCCGCTGCGAGGAGACCGGGAGCAATCTTTACGATGAGGAAAACGACGTATTCATCGGCCATCTGCAGATAGGCTTCGTCACTTATTGGGCTTATTACAGAAAAACGGAAGGCGGATTCACCCTGGTCAACGCCTACTGCCACCGGGTGAAGATAGAAACGGAAGGTGAACTGTGATGGAAGGACCCCGGGGGCTTTTATGCCGCAAGTGCAACCGGCAGCTTGTGGAAAAAAAGACGGAGTTCAGCTACCTGGGAAATAAATTCAGCGCCCCCATGCTCCAATGCCCCCAATGCGGACAGGTGTTCATCCCCGAAAGCGTGGTGAAGGGCAGGATGGCAGAAGTGGAAGCGGCTCTGGAAAGCAAATAGGCTCTTCCCTCCGGCAGGAGGGGAACCGGATCCTGTTGCAAATAGAAACACTGCAAGGCAAAGTATGAAGGAGGTAAGCTATGAATCTCAAACGAACGACCCTATTCATCAACGGCGCAAACAGGGCCTTCCTGTTCGACCCGGAAAAGGATACGTTGGCGGACGTACTCAGAAGGGCCGGGCTGACGGGGACGAAGGTGGGCTGCGGCGTAGGCGTCTGCGGGGCCTGCTCCGTAATTGTGGACGGAAAGGTGATCCGTTCCTGCACGAAAAAAATGAAGACCCTGGACAATTATGCCAGGGTGACCACCATCGAGGGCATAGGCATCCCCAATCATCCCCATCCGCTGCAGGCGGCCTTTGTGAGCTGCGGCGCCATTCAGTGCGGCTTCTGCACGCCGGGCTTCATCGTTTCCGCCTATCAGCTTCTGACGGAAAATCCCGCCCCCACCAGAGAGGAAGTCAGGGATTGGTTCCACGTCCATAAAAACGTATGCCGCTGCACGGGCTATAAGCAGATCGTGGATGCGGTGATGGAGGCGGCCAGAGTGATGAGAGGCGAATGCACCATTGAGGACATCCGCTTCCAGGCCCCCGGGGACGGGGAATTCTACGGCAAGGCCGTGGAGCGCCCCGGCGCTCTGGGGAAGGCCTGCGGCGTGGTGGATTACGGCGACGACGTAGAACTGAAAATGCCGGAGGAGACCCTGCATGTGGCCCTGGTGCAGCCCAAGGTGGCGTCCCATGCCAAGCTGCTCAGGATAAATACAGAAGAAGCGGAGAAAATGCCCGGCGTCGTGAAAGTCATCACGGCCAAGGATGTGAAGGGGACCAACAGGACCAGCCTGTCCATCTGCAACCCCCGCTCCCATCTGAAAAATCCCTCCCGGGTCTATCTGGCCGAGGACAAGATCAATATGTACGGCGACGTGGTGGCCATGGTGGCGGCGGATACCAAGGCCCATGCCAGGGCCGCCGCAGCCAGAGTCACCGTGGAGATCGAAAAGCTGCCGGAATACATGAATTTCCTGGAAGCCAACATGCCCGACGCCATCCGCATCCACGAGGAATCTCCCAACCAGTATGCCGTATGGCCCCTGTTCAAGGACTCCGAAAACATCGAGGAGGTCTTTGAAAATGCGCCGTATACGGTGGAAGGAAGCTTCTCCAGCGGCAGGCAGCCCCATCTGTCCATAGAAGGAGACACGGTGCAGGCCTACTTTGACGAGGAAGGGAACCTGACGGTCCAGTGCAAGAGCCAGTGCGTCTACTTCAACGGCCTGGACATTGCCCAGGCGGCGGGTGTGCCCTCGGACAAGGTCCGGGTCATAATGAATCCCTCCGGCGCCAGCTTCGGCTGGTCCACGGCGGCGGGCACCTTCTCCCTGGCGGGGATCGCAGCGGTGGTCATGAACAGGCCCATCGCCCTGTCCATATCCTATGAAGAGTTCATGCACCTGTCCGGGAAGAGATGTCCTTCCTACAGCAACGCCAGGCTGGCCTGCGACGAGGACGGAAAGATCCAGGCCCTGGAATTCGATGTGGGGCTGGACCATGGGGCTTATTCCGAGTTCGGCGACGACCTGATCAACCGGATCGTCCGCTATGTGGGCTTCCCCTACAGCATCCCCCACGCCCTTGGGCTGGCCCGGGTGTCCTTCAGCAACCATGCCTTTGGCGTGGCCTACAGAGCCTACGGCTCTCCCCAGGCCTACACCGCTTCGGAGGCCCTGGTGGAGATGATGGCTGAGAAAATGGGGATAGACCCCTTCGAGTTCAGATGGAGGAACATTGCGCGGGAAGGCCAGACCAATCTGCAGAGCCTGCCCTTCCATCAGTATCCCATGGAAGAGATGATGCTGAAGCTGAAGCCTCTCTATGAGGCGGCCAGGGCCCGGGCCAGGGCGGAGGATACGCCGGAGAAGCGCCGGGGCGTGGGCATTGCCTGGGGCGGCTACAACGTCAGCGAGTCAGCTTTTGACTCTGCAACGGTGGCCCTGGAGCTGAATCCCGACGGCACCGTGACAAAATACGATACCTGGGAGGACCTGGGACAGGGCGGCGACATCGGCTCTCTCATGGTCACCCTGGAAGCCCTGAAGCCCCTGAAGCTGACGCCTCAGCAGGTGAAGCTGGTGCAGAACGACACCAAATACTGCCCCGACAGCGGCATCGCCGCCAGCAGCCGCTCCCACTTCATGAACGGCCGGGCCACGGAGCTGACAGCGGAAAAAATGCTGGCCGCCATGCGCAAGGAGGACGGCAGCTACCGGAGCTATGAGGAAATGGTGGCCGAGGGGAAACCGGTCAGGTTTGAGGAGACCTACACCGTCACCTCTGTGCCGGGGCTTTTCCCCATGAACCCCAACACAGGAGAGGGGAATCCCTCCGTCAGCTACACCTATGCCCTTTACATGGCGGAGGTGGAGGTGGAGGCCGCCACAGGGAAGACGAAGATCCTCAGTATGGTCTGCGTGGACGACGTCGGCGTCATCGGCAACATCCAGGCTGTCAACGGCCAGGCCTTCGGCGGCATCTCCCACAGCATGGGCTTTGCGGTGTCCGAGAACTATGCGGACGTCAAAAAGCACACCAATCCCTACAGCTGCGGCGTCCCCTACTGCAACGATATCCCTGACGACATCACGCTCATCCACTGCGAGAACCCCAGGGAGCACGGCCCCTTCGGCTCCTCCGGAGCCTCCGAGGCCTTCCAGTCGGCGGGCCATATGGCCGTCATCAACGCCATTTACAATGCCACAGGCGTAAGGATCTTTGAGCTTCCCGCCACGCCGGAAAAGGTGAAGGCCGGCATGGAAACTCTGGCGAGGGGCGGGACCATAGCGCCGCCGCAGAAATACTTCCTGGGCTCCGATTTCTATGAGACCATGGAAGAGATCAGGAACAATCCGGTATAGGCTCGCTTCGGCGGGGCGTTCACAGAAGAACGATTGTATAACGAGTTTCGCAGCCATGATTTTATGGAGCCGGGCCGGGCCCATCCCGCCCGGCTCCCTGTCATTTTTGCCCCTGCTTGCCGTTAGTTTTTGCGGGGGCGCCAGGGGGCGGTTTGCCGGCCTGTCCTCGTCCCAGAGAATTTTACGGCTCAACTCACA
>JAUNBO010000175.1 GCA_030527065.1 Bacillota bacterium
CTATAATATTACATTTTTCCAGATAAAGCAATAAAAATCAACAATTCTTTGATTGACGGCATCAGTTCGTTGCTTTTTACGGGGGCGTCAAGGGGGCGGCCCGCCGGACTGTCCCCCTGGCGCCCTTTAAATAGTAACATCAGCTTCTTTTTGATTGGCGTATCAGCTCCTCTGCGTTCCGGAGGGCCGCCTGGGAGATTTCCTCGCCTCCCAGAAGGCGGGCCAGCTCCTTAAGGCGGGTTTCCTCGTTCAGGGGCGTTACCGTAACGGCGGCGTCCTCGGCCCGGTCCAGTTTTTCAATTTTGTAATGGCGCTCCCCAAAGGCCACGATCTGGGGCAGATGGGTGATGCAGAGAAGCTGGCGCTCCCGGCCCAGCTGGAAGAGCTTTTTCCCCACGATGCTGGCGGTGGCGCCGCTGATGCCGCTGTCTATTTCGTCGAAGATCATGGTGGGGATGCGGTCCGCCCGGCCCAGGACGCATTTGAAGGCCAGCATGATACGGGAGATCTCGCCGCCGGAAGCGATCCTGGCAAGGGGCTTTGGTTCCTCGCCCCGGTTGGTGACGATGAGGAATTCCATGCGGTCTGTCCCGTTGGCGGTGAAGCCGCTTTCCTGTGAAAAGGAAAGGGAAAGGGAAGCGTTCTTGAAATTCAATTCCCGAAGCTGTTCGTTTATGAGAGCGGCCACCTTTTCTCCGGTTTCCCGGCGCAGGAGGGACAGGCGCCGGCAGGCCAGGCGCAGCTCTGCTTCCAGCTCCTCCAGCCGGCAGGTCAGCGCTTCCGCCTGCCGGTCTGCGCCGTCGATCTGCTCCAGATCTCTTTCCAGTCCCTGGGCGTAAGCGATGACGTCCTCTATGGAAGGGCCGTATTTGCGCTTCAGTTTGTTGAGCAGCTCTGTCCGGGCAAGGGCTTCCTCCAGGGCTTCCGGGGAAAAATCCATGCTCTCCCGGCACTTCCGCAGCTGGGGGCCGATGTCGTCCGCTATGGCGTAGTAGCATTCGGCGGTTTTTTCCCGAAGGGCCGAGATCTCAGGGGAAAACCCCTGCACATCTTCCAGAAGGCGGAGGGCCCGTCCCAGTTCTTCCGTCAGGGAGCCCTCCATCAACAGGGCGTAGCTTTCAGAGAGAGCCCGGTGGATCCTTTCGCTGTTTTGCAGGAGCAGAAGCCGGTTTTCCCATTCCCCGTCTTCTCCGGGGACCGGGCAGGCTTCCCGGATCTCCTGAAGTTCAAAGGCCATAAAATCCCGTTTCTTCTCCCTGTCGGCCAGGCGGGAACGGAGCTGTTCCAGTTCCTTTTTTGTGTGGCTGTAGGAGGAAAAGAGGGAAGCGGTTTCTTCCCTGAGCTCCGCCAGAGGAGGGCCGCCGTAGAGGTCCAGAAGCTTCAGGTGGTTTTCCGGGTCCAGAAGGGATTGGTGGTCGTATTGACCGTGAATGTCTGCCAACCTGGCGCACAGGCGTTTCAGGAAGGAGAGTGGGACCGGGTCTGTTCCCACCCGGCACAGGCTTTTCCCGGAAGCGAAGATCTCCCGGGTGAGGACCAGGGGCGTTTCCGCTTCCAGGCCCGCTTCTTCCAGCAGCAGGGCGGTGTCTGGGTCCTCCCACTCCAACACCAGACGGATGACGGCCTTCTCTTTGCCTCTGCGCACATAGCTGGTATCCGCCCGGCCGCCCAGGGCCATGCTCATGGCCTCTATGATGATGGATTTTCCTGCGCCGGTCTCGCCGGTGATAACATTAAAACCCGGATAGAGATCCAGGTCTATTTCTTCGATGATGGCAAAATCTCTGATATTGATGTGGGTGAGCATCGCCGGCTCCTTATTTGATCATTTCCGAAAACTGGCTTACGATGCCGGGGACGTTCTCCGGGTCGTCCGCAATGAGAAGGAAGGTGTTGTCTCCGGCCAGGGAGCCGATGATGTGGGGGAAGCTCATGGTATCTATGGCCTCCGCAGCGGCGTTGGCGCAGCCGGAGAGGGTCTTCACCACCACGATGTTTCCCGAGGAATTGACGCTCTGGATGGTTTCCTTGAAGATTTTTACCAGCCGGTCGGAGATGGGTTGTTCCAGATTCATGCCGGCTGTATACTTATACTTTCCGCCGGGGGTGAGGGCCTTTACCAGCTGCAGCTCCTTGATGTCTCTGGAAACGGTGGCCTGGGTGACCTTGAAGCCGTTTTTTTTCAGCAGGTGCACCAGCTGATCCTGGGTTTCTACATCATGGGTGCCGATGAGGTCCAAAATTTTGTTCTGTCTGGAATAACGCATAGCGAGGTTCCTTTCCCGGCTGTCGCCGCCAGAAGATTTTTATAAAAATATTATACATAAAATGTTTTGATTATGCAAGCAAGGAAATCCAGAAAACGACAAAAGAAGAGGAGTTGTTTTGGGATCGGGCCCCGATTTCGGAGCGATTTGCTGCAACGGGGCCCGGATAATGACGCCTCAGCCAAATTGATAGGCAATTCTCTCACTGGATCTGCGCTTTGCAGCCTGCTTCAAATCCTTTCTGAACCGGTTGGAGAGAACGATCTCAAGCATCGGTAAGCACCTCGTTCATGGCAGCCTTAAAGGATGAATACCGTTTGTACTTTTCTGGATGGGCCTGCATTTCATAAAACTCATTCAGAGCAGCCACTGTTTCGGCATTAGGCGTTTCTCTTTTGATCTCAAAAGGAATGGCCTGTTCACGGACGGACTGCTTGAGAAAAAGCGTAACGGCCGTCGTTAAATCCAAACCAAGATCGGAAAACAGTTCCTGTGCGGCCTTCTTCAACGACGGATCCAGATTGATGTTTGTGCTGACTTTAGACATGCGATCACCTCCTTGTGATTACAGCATATCGCATCATGTGCGTGTTGTCAATCTGTTATATGCATTAAACGCATATAACTGTTCCATTCTTATTTGTCTAAAACAACCTTCAAAAGCTGGATGATTGCTGCCATCCTTTGGATGTTGGTGCGG
>JAUNBO010000020.1 GCA_030527065.1 Bacillota bacterium
GATCGCAGACCTGTTTTATCATGTGCTGGTGCTGATGGTGGAGCGGGGCATCGTGCTGGAGGACATTATAGACGAGCTGGCGGGCCGCCATGTGGTGGACAAAAAGGTGAAGCAGGAGCCCATGGGCGGCGGGGCCGCCGGCTCCGGGAAGGGCTGAGGGCCGGCGCCGGTTTGTGGCAGACCGGCCTGAAATCGGGGCTTGGCCCCCAAAACGCCGGCCCTAGAGCCGTTGCTTTTTCAGAACTGCTGCCGCCGCTTCCCTGCAGCGGGGCCCCTTTTGAAATTCAGTGGGATTTAGTTTTCGCAGCTTTTTGTTTTTTTTCTTTACAATTCAAAAAAACACCGATATAATAATTGGCGTACGGTATGCGCCCGTAGCTCAACTGGATAGAGTGCCTGACTACGAATCAGTAGGTTGGGGGTTCGAGCCCCTCCGGGCGTACCACCAAAAAAGAATGCCGGCGGCATTCTTTTTTGGTATGTGGGGAAAAGGGGCTCGAACCGAAAAAGTCTTAACCAATCTTCGGACAGGAACACGGGGATTGGAGACTTTCGGTTGGCACCTGGCAATGACCTATATCAGGCGCGCAACGGAAAGTCTTAGCCAATCCCCAGGCAAGAACGCGAAGATTGGAGACTTTCTGTATGGCACCTACCAACGGCTCGTCCCTCGCCGGGTTAGGTGCGCAACCGAAAAAGTCTTAACCAATCTTCGGACAGGAACACGGGGATTGGAGACTTTCGGTTGGCACCTGGCAATGACCTATATCAGGCGCGCAACGGAAAGTCTTAGCCAATCCCCAGGCAAGAACGCGAAGATTGGAGACTTTCTGTATGGCACCTACCAACGGCTCGTCCCTCGCCGGGTTAGGTGCGCAACCCGAGAGGGTGTGGCCGTCAGCGAGAAAGTCCGGTGGACTTTCGAGCAGGCCACAGTCCAAGCCGACCGAAAGGGGAGGCGCAGGACGGCAGATTTGCGGAGCAAAGCTGCGAAGCCCCTCCGGGCGTACCATCAAAGGGACTGCCTCTTTTATTTTGAGACAGCCCCTTTAGTTTTCCTCATAGCTTTAGCGGATGAAAGCCACCTGCTATGCGGGTGTGAGTAAAACGCTCTAGCTTCAAGTAATAAACCTCCTGTGCCAAAATGAATGTGATTCTGTAACCGTATATTTCAAAGAAAAATAACCTACTATTATAAATAGTTATTGATTTGTAGGTTATTTTTGTATATTATAAAGATAACCTACAAATAATCACCTCAATGAGTGTCGTAGGTTATCGTCGTAGATTTTAATGAGCGGAGGGAATGGGTATGGCAATACTGGACGAGGTACTGCTTGAGGAATATGAGCGGATGAAGAAGATGCGTGTTGTGATGAAGGCGGAAATGGATACGCTGCCGAAGGGATATATTTCAAAGAAAAATATATATGGGCGACAGTATCATTATTTGCAAAGGCGCGAGGGCAGCAAGATCGTCAGCACATTTATCTCTGAAAAGAATGTGGCGGAAGCGGAAGCGCAGATACAAAGGAGAAAGCAACTGAAAGCATCCTTGGCCGAAATAGAAGAAAGCATGAAGAAAATAGAAAGGGTGATACGATAATGGCAGAGGATCATTACAGCGATTTCTGGGAGTTTATTAAGCTTTTAGCGAAGAACGATTTGCTGGAGCATGTGGTCGTCATCGGCAGTTGGGTGGAATACTTATATGCTCAGGCGGGAATCTTGCCGGGTTTTGATGCAAATCTCAGAACACTGGATATAGATTTCCTTGTGAAGAACAGGGATAGGCCCGTGCAGGGAAAGAACATTGCCGCAATTGCAAGAGACGCCGGATATACTGTGGCTCAGGATGTGCTTGAAGGAACGACGAAGATCTATACGCCGGGACTTATGGAGATAGAATTCCTGATCCTGCAACAGGGCGCCGGTGAGCAAAGCGTCCTGAAAACGAATCTTGGTGTAAACGCACAGGCGCTGAGGCATTTGGGCTTGTTGAAAGAATTTACCATGATTGCACGTATTTTTGATATGGAAATCACCGTGCCAATGCCGGAAGCGTATGTGCTGCATAAAATCATCATTAACGAAGAACGAGGCAAGAAGACGGAAAAGGACAAAGCTGCAATTTTAACTTTACTACCGTTTCTCAATGGAGAGACCTGGGAAAAGATATTTCCTCGGCTAACAAAGAAAGAAAACAAAATTGTTACTGCATTTCTGTCGGGGTATGCAGATATGAGATTATGAAGATAAGCCTGCGGTTCAAGAACCACCAGGAATACCGTTTAAATCTATAGTGACCAGTAAGCCCACCCAAAAAGAATGCCGCCGGCGTTCTTTTTGGGTATGTGGAAACTCCGCGCCTTGCCGGAGATCGATTCCCCAAACAGGAAGCTGCAAGAGCTGTCAGCGGTGCGGTTCTGAAGCTTGTCCTTTGATTCGATAGACGCTTTGGCATGTATGCTGATACTTGGGTGACAGTCAGAAGTTTATTCGGAAAGCAGCCACTCAATCACATTCCGGGACTGAATGCCGTCATAGGAGGCATCCAGTCCCGGGTCCAGCGAGAGCACCAGCTTCTTATAATTGTCCCGGATTTTTTGCAGCGGGGCCAGCTCCCGCCGGCGGACGTCTTCGCTCGTCATAACCTCCGTCACTTGGATATACAGCTTTTCCTCCGCATTAGTGGCGATGAAATCGATCTCGGTATTGTCGATTTTGCCGATCGCAACGTCATAGCCACGGCGCAGCAGCTCAAAGTAAACGACATTCTCCAGACCATGGCCGCTGTCCCTGTTGCGAAAGCCCAGCAGATAATTACGAAGCCCCATATCTGCGATGTAGTATTTGCCGAGGGTGCGCAGGTATTCCCTGCCTTTGATGTCGAAGCGCTTGATGTCGTAGAAGAAATAGCTTTCCAAAAGAGCATTCACATAGGCTTGCACAGTATGAGCGCTGGGAGCGCCTTTCCGTTTACCGTCCTCAAGCAGGCCCTCGTTCACAAGAGTATTCCCGATAGAGGCAATGGAAACATTGCTGCCGATATTGTCTGCGAGAAACAGGATGATTTTCCGAAGCAGCACGGGGTCGGTGATCCTCTGTTGTCCTCTGCGTTTTTCCCGCTCTAAAATGTCGCGGATGACCACGGTGGAATATATGCCGTCCAGCAGGATCAACGCTTTTTCCTGGCTCAAGCCCACGTCGGCTATGCCTGGCATTCCTCCGAAGCGGAGATAGGAATCAAAGGCCTCTCGCAGCTCGTAGCGCTCGCCGCTCTTGTCAAAGATTTGCTTTCTTACACCGCCCAAAGCGTTTTGCTTTTCTCGTATTTCAAAATCATGAAAATGCAGGAATTCACTAAACGACAAAGGGAGCATCTTTATTTCAATGCATCTGCCGGACAGGTAGGTAGAGTATTCAGACGAGAGCAGATAAGCATTGGAACCGGTGACATAAATATCGCAGTTGAAATCGACGCAGAAGGAGTTTACTGCGTCCTCCCATGCATCGATCCTTTGCAGTTCGTCGAAGAACAGGTACATACGCTTCCCGGGGACAACACGTTGTTTGACGTAGTCATAGAGCATATCGGAGGTCATGCCCTTAAACTTGTGAGACTCAAAATTCATCTCCACGATTTGCTTCTCCGAAATCCCGGTTTCCTTCAAATGCAGTACCATCAGCTTGAGCAGGCTGGATTTTCCGCAGCGCCGGATACCGGTCACGACCTTAACAGGCTCTGTGTCCTGAAACGCAATGAGCTTACTCAAATACGATTCTCGTTTTTTCAGTTCATGTGATTCTATCATGGCTGATACCTCCAACAAGGGAAGCATAGCACAAACTCATGAAAAAATCAAGTGTTTGCAGTCAAGTGCAAAAACTTGATTTTTTCGTCATTTTTTGCAGCGTTAAAGCGGTGAGCCGCCACCGCGGGCCTAAGAGAACAATATCATGCCGCCATTGTTGTGATAGCCGCTGTTCCACAGTTCATTGAAGGGGAGAAAGTATGATTTCCCGTAGGTTGCGATCTTTACAAGGGGCGTATCCCCGTTCTCGTCGTACCCCACCAGCATGAACCAGTGCCAGAGGAGATCCCGGAAGCGGGCGTCGTCATGCTTCAGCAGCAGGAAAGGGATGGGGAAGCCCTTGTCGATTTGCCCTTTCACAAGCTGCATTGCCTCATGAGACGGGCGGTCGCTCTCAAAGGGCTCCAGGTGCAGATCTCTGTTGCCGATGTCATGAAGGTAGCGCATCATGCCGTCCACATAGATATCGAGCCGGTCGATCCCCCGCCATCTTGGCCGGAGATATGGCTTCATTTTCATACCGAAAGCCAGATAATCCTCCTTGCACAAGCGCCGGATATCAAAGGGATAAAGGTTTTCCTTCAGACCGCTCTTTTCCAGCGCAATGCAGCTGTCGCAGGCTGTGATTGCCGCACAGCCGCCCAGGTGCATCCAATGGTCGGTAAACCAGTCCTGGTTTCCGCCGAAGGCTTCTTCGATGCAGAAGTAATCGAGCTCATTCTTCATTTTGCATCACCACCATGCCGCCGGCGGTCCTTCACCGGCAGGGCCACCTGGGTGATGAATTTTTCCGGGTCCTTATGCTGGGGCGGGCCCTCCAGGTAGATGTGCCGGCAGGTGCCCAGCAGCTCTATGCACTGCTCCTGCGCATAGCCGATGAGCCTTTCCCGGATGGCGGGCAGCTCCCCGTAATCGCCGTGGTGCGTGATCATGATGGCGCGGACCTCCGGCAGCACGGCCACATGCTCCCCCTGGCTGTGCTCCGGGACGGCGGCGCAGTAAGAGATCTCGTCAGGTTCGTCAAGAGGAAATTCGATAAAATACATCCGCTTGCTGATGTCCGTGCCGTACTGCCGCATGGCGGAGTAACCCGTCTGCCGCAGCATATCCGTTTTCTGCGCGATGCTCTCTGAGCGGCAGGTGCGGCGATAGACGGTCTGCTGCGGGATCGCGGTGTAGCGTATCTCTGCATTGGCCCCGCCGGCTATCCGCTCCCGGAGCTTTTCTATGCTGAGGTTCAATTCGTCCCGGATGGTTTCCAGCCTTTTGAGGATGGGGGCCAGGTCTGACTTGTCGTTGTAATAGGTGCGTATCTCCGCCAGGGACAGGCCTACATCCTGGAGTGTGCGGATGGTGCGGATGCGGGTCAGCGTGTCCAGGGTGTAGTAGCGGTTTCCGGTCTCTCCCTCTTTTTTGTCCGGCGTGATCAGGCCCCGGTCCTCGTAATTGAGGATCATGCGCCGGGTCACGCCGATGGATTTCGCTATCTCTCCGATGGACATGAACTTGTTTTCGTCATTCATAAAAATTTTCCTCCAAACCCTCGTGCATCGTACATCAATGTGCGGTACGCAATAAGTATATCAAGGCAAGGGCCAAAAGGCAAGAGGGCGGCAGAAATCTATGTGTAAAATCGACATGCCCCCATATAGTTACGTGGTGGACGGTTTTTGAAAATGTCGCTAATTTTGCTTGACACAGCCCGCTATTTGTGGTAATTTTATTAAGCGACTTTAGGCCTTCCTTTTGGGGGGCTTAATTAAAGTGCCAAAATTCGGCGTTAAATCAGTGAAGATAAAGAATATTGGAGGAGCAGCGCAATGAGAGTCAGAGTTACCCTGGCATGCGGGGAATGCAAGCAGCGGAACTACAACACCATGAAGAACAAAAAGAACGATCCCGATCGTCTGGAGTTCACCAAGTATTGCAAGTTCTGCAAGAAACACACCCTTCACAAGGAAACCAAGTAGAGTAGAGGAGTACAAGCATGGCTACCGAAAAACTGCCTACCCCGGACAGAAAGACCGCCCGGGAGAAGAGGATCGCCGCCAGAAATGCGGCCAGAGCCAGAAGAAAAGAACGGGGCGGCCTGAAGGAATACTTCAAGGGCGTAAAGACCGAGATGAAAAAAGTGATCTGGCCCACCAGGAAGGAAACCGTTTCCTACACCGGCGTGGTCATAGTCACCTGTGCGTTCTTCGCCTTGCTTTTCTGGGGCTTCGACAGCGGCTTCCTGGCCGTTCTGAAAGCCGTATTGAACATCACTATTTAGCGGGAGCAGGCTGTAATGGAAGAAACACGCGAAGTGATGGAAGCTCTCACAGAGGCGGAAGCCCCTGCGGAGGAGACCGGGCCGGAACCCATTCCCCTGGAAGAAACGGAAGCCTGGAAAAAGGCAAAATGGTATGTGGTGCATACCTATTCCGGCCACGAGAACAAGGTGAAGGCCAATATAGAAAAGATCGTAGAGAGCAGAGGCATGCAGGACCTGGTCCTCAGCATTGTGGTGCCTACGGAAGACCGGGTAGAGATCAAAGAAGGCCAGAGGAAGATCAAGACCAGGAAAATGTTCCCCGGCTACGTCATCGTAAAGATGATCGTCACCAACGAATCCTGGTATCTGGTGAGGAACACCCAGGGCGTCACCGGCTTTGTAGGCCATGGCTCCGAGCCCATTCCCCTTACGGACGAAGAAGTCCGGCGCATGGGCATAGAGAAGATCCACATAGATCTGGACATAGAGCCGGGAGACAGCGTGAAGGTCATCAACGGGCCCTTTGAGAGCTTCATGGGCGTGGTGGAGGAAGTCAACTACGATAAACAGACCATGAAGGTACGCATCTCCATGTTCGGCCGGGATACGCCGGTAGAACTGGAATTCGACCAGATAGACAAGCTGTAATGCCAGTGGCGGTGTGGGAGAAGGGGAACCGGAGCCCGCGCCCCGCCGGAAAACATAATTCGCGCAGCAGGCGCAGAAAGGAGAGAGGAAAGATATGGCGAAGAAAGTAGAAGGCCTTATCAAGCTCCAGATCCCGGCAGGGAACGCCACCCCGGCGCCTCCGGTAGGTCCGGCACTTGGTCAGAAAAGCGTCAACATCATGGATTTCTGCAAACAGTTCAACGCAAAGACCGCAGATCAGGCCGGCATGATCATCCCCGTAGTCATTACGGTCTATTCGGACAGGTCTTTCACCTTCATCACGAAGACCCCCCCTGCGGCGGTGCTTCTGAAGAAGGCGGCCAATCTGGAACATGCGTCCGGTGAACCCAACAAGAAAAAGGTCGCCACCCTTACGCTGGACCAGGTCCGGGAGATCGCAAAGCTGAAGATGCCGGATCTCAATGCGGCGGACGTGGATTCGGCCACCGAGATGATAAAGGGAACGGCCAGAAGCATGGGAATCGTAGTGCAGGAGTAAGCAGTGGGAGGCCATAGGCGGCCGCAGGAACCACCAGGGAGGAAAAGAAAATGCCTAAAAGAGGAAAGAACTACAAAGAAATGGCGAAGCTGGTAGACAGGACCAATCTGTACGAGGTCAGCGAAGCCATGGAGCTGGTCACACAGACCGCAAAAGCAAAATTTGACGAAACCGTGGAAGTCCACATCAAGCTGGGCGTAGATGGCCGCCATGCGGACCAGCAGGTCAGAGGCGCCATCGTTCTGCCCCACGGCACAGGAAAGACCAAGAAGGTCCTGGTCTTCGCCAAAGGCGACAAGGCCCACGAGGCCGAGGCCGCCGGAGCCGACTATGTGGGAGCCGAGGAAATGGCTCAAAAGATCCAGAGCGAAAACTGGTTCGATTTCGACGTGGTGGTAGCCACCCCGGATATGATGGGCGTGGTGGGACGGCTGGGTAAGATCCTGGGCCCCAAAGGCCTTATGCCCAACCCCAAGTCCGGCACCGTCACCATGGACATCACCAGAGCCCTGGAAGAGATCAAAGCCGGTAAGGTGGAGTACCGTCTGGACAAGACAAATCTGATCCACACCCCCATCGGCAAGGCTTCCTTCGGGCCCGAGAAGCTGGGAGACAACTTCAACGCCCTTCTGGAAGCGGTGGTGAAGGCCAAGCCCCCGGTAGCCAAGGGACAGTACCTGAAGAGCGTTACCGTAGCCAGCACCATGGGCCCCGGGATCAAGATCAACCCCACAAAGCTCACCTTCTGAGCAAGGAAGAGCGGAGCCACAGAAAAAGCCTGGCTCACCCAACTGAATCAGCAAAAAAGACTGTAGACAGCAGGCGTCCTCCGGGACTTAATCTCCTGCCGAGGTTCATCAGATATGAATGGAAGCCTCTTTTGTCTGCGGGATGGAAGGGGCTTTTTCTACGGCCAAAGACGCCGCAAGCAATTTCCGGCGTTCAGAGAAAACTGCGCCGCAGGGGGATACCCGGCGGCAGAAAGGAGAAACAATCCTATGGCATCAAAGGAACATCTGGCAGAAAAGCAGGCCATTATCGACGAGATCAAAGGGAAATTCGATAAGGCCCAGTCTGCCGTGGTCATCGACTACAAGGGCATCACGGTGGCGGAAGCCGACGCTATGAGAAAAAAGCTTCGGGAAGCCAACGTGGACTACACGGTTTATAAGAACACCCTGGTCAGCAGAGCCATTGCGGGCACCGGATTTGAAGAATTGAATCAGATCCTTTCCGGCCCCAGCGCCTTCGCCTTCGGGTACGAGGACGCCATTGCTCCCGCAAGAGTCCTGAACGGCATCATCAAGGAATACAAGAAGATGGAGTTCAAGGCGGGTTATGTGGAAGGGAAGTATTTTGACGGTAAGGGGATCCAGGAAATCGCCGGACTTCCCTCCAGAGAAGAGCTCATCGCCAAATTCATGGGCAGCATCCAGTCTCCCGTTTCCAAGGCGGTGCGGACATTCCAGGCCATTGCCGACGCCAAAGAGGCATAATTAAAAGAAAGGAAGAAAAGAAAAATGGATAAAATGGAAATCATCGAAGCGATAAAAAACATGACCGTGCTGGAGCTCAACGAGCTGGTAAAAGCTTGTGAGGAAGAGTTCGGCGTATCCGCCGCCGCCCCCGTGGCCGTGGCAGGAGCCGCTGCCGGCGCTGCGGAAGCAGTGGAGGAGCAGACGGAATTCACCGTGGTCCTGGCGGGAGCCGGCGCGGAGAAGATCAAGGTCATCAAGGTGGTCAGAGAGATCACCGGCCTGGGCCTGAAGGAAGCCAAAGAGCTGGTGGACGGCGCTCCCAACAACGTAAAGGAAGGCGCCACCAAGGAAGAGGCCAACGAACTGAAGGCCAAGCTGGAAGAAGTAGGAGCCACCGTAGAGCTGAAATAAGGGCGCAGGGTTTTTTCGATAAGCGTCTTTTATATGAGAGACCCTCTTTGCCCCGCCGGTTTGAAAAGCAGCCGGGGCGCCAGGGGGTCTTTCATTTTCTCGGCGGAGGTCTTGCGGGGCACTGTGGGTTATGATAAAATAACCTATCGGGGCAGCGGCAGGGAATCGCTGCGGCGGCAGCTGCGGGCCCTGTAAAATCGGAACGAAAAGAAGGTGCAAAAGTATGAAATATCTGATCGTGGTGCCCGACGGCGCCGCAGACGAGCCCATGGAGGCCCTGGGAGGAAAAACGCCGCTGGAGGCGGCAGACATAGAGAACATAAACGCCCTGGCGGCCAGGGGAATGGTGGGCACCGTCCAGACCATCCCTCAGGGAATGGCGCCGGGCAGCGACATCGCAAACCTGTCCGTCATGGGGTATGACCCCAAGCGGTACCATACGGGAAGATCCCCCCTGGAAGCGGTGAGCATGGGGGTGGACATGTCGGATACAGACGTGTCCTTCCGCTGCAACATCGTCACTTTGGAAGGAGACGGGCCCTATGACGAGCTTACGGTGAAAGACCACAGCGCCGGAGAGATCACCACGGAAGAGGCCGACGAGCTGGTGCGGCTTCTGGATGAAAAGCTGGGGACGGACAGCATCCGCTTTTATACGGGAGTCAGCTACCGTCACGCCATGATCGTTCACAACGGCTCCACGGACTGCCGGCTGACGCCGCCCCACGATATCCTGGACAAAAGAGTGGGCGACTACCTGCCTCAGGGCAAGGACGCCGCCTTCATAGAGGACATTATGCGGAAGAGCTACGAGCTGTTGAAGGACCATCCGGTCAATGCAGCCCGCCGGGCCAGGGGACTGAATCCCGCCAATTCCGCCTGGATCTGGGGCCAGGGGAGAAAGCCCGGGCTGTCTTCCTTCTACGATAAGTACGGGGTCCGGGGAGCGGTCATTTCCGCCGTGGACCTGATAAAGGGCATAGGGCTCTGCGCCGGGCTGGAATCCATAGACGTGGAAGGGGCCACAGGGACCCTCAACACCAATTTCAGCGGCAAGGCCCAGGCGGCCATAGACGCTTTCCGCCGGGGACTGGATTTTGTGTACATCCATCTGGAAGCCACGGACGAAAGCTCCCACCAGGGCAATCTGACGGATAAGCTGAAGGGGCTGGAGCTGATAGACAGGGAAGTGGTGAAGCCTCTGGCGGACTGGCTGGCGGCCTCCGGAGAGGACTACCGCATCCTGGTGCTGCCGGACCATCATACGCCCATCCGCATCCGCACCCACGCCTCCATGCCGGTGCCCTTTATGCTCTACGACAGCCGGCGGCAGACAGAGACGGACCCGGCCCGCAGCTACTGCGAAGCCACCGCCGCCTCGGGCAGGGCTTTTGAATCCGGCTGCCGGCTGGCAGACTATTTTTTCACGGGGAAATAGACGGGAAGAGTTAAAACAGGGGACAGAGAATTGAAGAAGCTTATCATCGTACTACTTGTTCTGAGTCTTTTTGCGGCGTCGGGGAGCCTGGCCTTTGGAACGGGCGACGAGCTGGAGATACTGGCTTCCGGCGCCATCCTCATCAACGCCGATACCGGGGACATCCTCTATGAAAAGGACATCCACCAGCAGCTGTATCCCGCCAGCACCACCAAGGTCCTGACAGCCATCCTGGCCCTGGAAAACCTGGAGCTGACGGATAACGTGCCCATAGACGAGGAAGCGTCCTTTACCGGCGGCAGCCGCATTTACCTTCTGGAAGGTGAAGAAATCACCGTGGAGGAAGTGCTCTACGGCATGCTTCTGGAGTCGGCCAACGACGCCGCAGTGGCTCTGGGCAAAATGGTCTCCGGCACCACGGAAGCCTTTACGGCGCTTATGAATCAGAAGGCGGAAGAGCTGGGAGCCACGGACAGCAACTTCGTCAATCCCAACGGCCTTCACGACCCGGAGCATGTGAGCACGGTGTACGATATGGCTCAGATTGCCCGTTACGCCATGGAAAACGAGGAGTTCCGGCGCTTTGTTTCCACCTATCAATATACGGTGGAGGCCACCAATATGCAGGATACGAGGTATCTCTACAACACCAACCGGCTGCTCTACGACAATCAGTATACGGTGGTGGTGAACGGCGTCACCAGAGGCTGCCTGTATGAGGGCGTCACCGGGGTGAAGACGGGCTGGACCAGCCAGGCCGGCGGCTGTCTTGTGGCGGCGGCGGAGCGGGACGGCACGGAATTCATCGCCGTGGTGATGGGCTCCACGGACATGGGCCGCTTTCAGGACTGCATCACCCTGCTGGACTACGGCTTTGAGAATTACAAGACGGTCTGGGGCCTGAGCCAGGGGGCGGGCCTGGGGACGATAAAGATAAAGCGGGGAGCGGAGAACCGGGCGGAAGTGGTGCTGGGGGAGGACGTGGTCCTGAACCTGCCCCTGGACGCTACGGAGGAAATGCTCACCATCACCACGGACCTGGAAGAGCGGTTGAAGGCCCCTGTGGAGGCAGGCCAGACGGCGGGGACGGTGACGGTTTCCTTCGGCGGCGAGGAGTTGGGCACCTACGATGCGGTGCTCGCTTCCGGCGTGGAGAAGGGCGGCATTCTGTCCATCTTCGGCATCACCGACGCCACCGCCAAAAAGATATGGACGGCGCTGCTCCTGATCGTGCTGGGCTTTTTCGCTCTGGTGGTGGCCTATGTGATATTGAAGCGCCGGCAGATAAGACGGCGGAAGCAGCGGCGGCTGGAGCGGCTGGACCGGGCCAAGGCCCGGGCGGACAGCGCTTATACGGCAAGAAGCAAGACAGAGAAGACAGAGGAAGATGAATTCTGGAGGAAGTATGGCAGAGGAGACCCGCACTGAGACTTATTTCGTCCTCAGCGATACCCACGGGGACGCAAGCCTGGCGGAAGCGGTGTTCCGGCAGCTGCCGGAGCCGGAGAAAATCAACAAGATCATCCATCTGGGGGATCATCAGAGGGACGGCTACCTTCTGGGAGAGCGGGTGGAACGGGAAGTCCTGGCGGTTCGTGGCAATATGGACGGCGCCAACAGCTGGGATGATTTTCTGGTTCTGGATACGGCCTGGGGGAAGCTGTTTCTGACCCACGGCCATACGGAATACGCCAAGCGGGGGCCGGAGATCCTGTTGTCCAAGGCTTATGAAAAAGGATACCGGGCGGTGCTTTACGGCCACACCCATAAGGCGCAGTTTGAAGAGGTGGGAGGGATCTGCCTCCTGAATCCGGGAAGCCTGACCCGGCCCCTGGGAGGAGCTCCCGGCTCTTACGCCCTGCTGACGGTGGGGCCGGAGCGCTTTGAAGCCGCCATTTACTATTTACAGCAGGCGGGGCCGGCCTCAACGGAGAAGGGGCGGCGTCCCCGGGGAAGGCTGTATGGCCTTCTGAATAACAGCGACAGGTTTTAGGGAGCATCGGTGGCGTTTTGCGGGATTTCCCCAGAACGAGGCGCCGGCCTTCCCGGGGCTTGAGAGGATAATCGCAGCTTTTAAGGAGCGCAGGGGCGCACATGTCAGAGAAAAAAGATTATTTACGGATGAATACTGCGGCTCTGGCCTTTCTGGGGGATGCGGTCTACGAGACCTACGTCCGCCGCCGCGTCCTGGAGAGCGGGGCGGTCCGGGGAGACCGGCTCCACAGGGCGGCGGTGGAATACGTCCGGGCGGAGAACCAGGGAGCGGCCATGAAGGCGCTGCTGGAGAGCCTGAGTCCGGAAGAAGCCGCTCTGGCAAAGCGGGCCAGGAACAGGAAAATCACCAGCCGGCCCAGGCATGTGGATCCGGTGGAATACAAATGGGCCACAGCCTTTGAAGCCCTGGTGGGCTATCTGTTCCTCAGCGGCAACGGGGAACGGATGGAAGCCTTCATCGGGGACGCCATAGAGTGGATAGAGGGAAACCATGGGAAAAGAAAAGCAGAAAAAGAAGAAGGTCACGAGGAATAAGTTCCGGGACGTCATAGGGGACTATTATCTCAGCAACCGGGAGCTCAGCAAAGCAGATAAAGCCCGGTATGAAGAGGAACGCCAAAAGGGCGAAAAGAAGGACAGCAGCCGGGAAAGGGCCATGGTCATAGCCATCGTGGTCCTGCTCATCCTCCTGGTGGTGAAGTCCTGCTTTCTGGACGAGGAGAAGAACCTGACGGCGGACGAGGAGATCTTCAAGGACTTTGTAGAGTATACCGTGGCGGAGGACCGGGGGAATTCCCCGGTGGTGACCCACCGCATCACCAACATCTTTGTGGCCAATCCCGATGAGAACGCCTTGCTGCGCTATGTGGACCCGGAGACCGGAGAAGAGGTGGAAGTGATCCTGGAGGGCCGTTATACGGCTCAGGTGCGGCGGTATTTTCTGGGCGTGATCCCCTTCGGCAACTTTTCCATCACGTCGCAGATCACAGAATGAGGCCGCCGGGGAAAGACGGTCTTTTTTGAAAGAGGAGAAAGAAATGAAAGCCATAGTGGCGGTGGACGAAAACTGGGCCATAGGCCGGGAGGGAGAGCTTCTGGTGAGCCTGCCGGGGGATCTGCAGCATTTTCGCAGGGTCACACTGGGGAAAACCGTGGTGATGGGCAGGGCCACTCTGGAAAGCCTTCCGGGGGGAAAGCCCTTGAAGGGACGGAGAAATCTGGTTCTCAGCAGCCGTCTGGAGCCGGGAGAGGGCTATGAGGTGGCCTCTTCCCCGGAAGAGCTGTTCCTGCTTCTGGAGGCCGGGGGACCGGCGCAGGAGGAGGCCTTTGTCGTCGGCGGAGAACAGGTATACCGGCTTTTGCTGGACCACTGCCATTACATCTATGTGACCAAGGTGGAGGGTCGCTTTCCGGCGGATAAATACTTCCCGGACCTGGACGCCATGCCGGACTGGGAATGCGTTCAGGAGGGCCCCTGGCAGGAAGAGAATCTGCTGCGGTACCGCTTTACGGAATACCGCCGCAAGGGATAAGAAGGGAACGCAGGAACATTGGAAAATATCATTTACGGAAGAAACCCGGTGCTGGAAGCCCTGAAAAGCGGAAGGCAGATAGACCGGCTGTGGATACAGAAGGGAGCCTCCGGCTCCATAGGGCAGATAGAAAGCAAAGCCAGGGCTGCGGGACTGCCGGTCCAGTATGTGGACAAGGCGGCGCTGGACAGGCTCTGCGGCTCCGGCGGGCATCAGGGCGCCGCCGCTTCTGTCTCCGCCCATGCCTACTGTCAGGTGGAGGACCTCCTGGAAAGGGCTTCTTCCCGGGGCGAGGAGCCTTTCCTGGTGCTTCTGGACGGGGTGGAGGACCCTCATAATCTGGGGGCCATCCTGAGGACCGCCGACGGCGCCGGCGCTCACGGATTGATCCTGCCCCAGCGCCGGGCGGCAGGGCTGACGCAGACAGTGGCCAAGGTATCCGCCGGCGCCATCGAATATGTGCCCGTGGCCCGGACAGTGAACCTGGCCAGGACCATAGACGGGCTGAAGGAGGCGGGCCTGTGGATCGCCGCCTGCGATATGGACGGCGGCCCCTATTACGAAGCAGACCTGAAAGGGCCCATAGCGTTGGTGGTGGGAGGCGAAGGCCGGGGCGTCAGCCGTCTGGTGAAGGAAAAGTGCGATTTTGTCCTCTCCATCCCCATGGCAGGCTCCGTTTCTTCCCTGAATGCCTCCAATGCGGCGGCCGTCCTCATGTATGAAATACGCCGGCAGCGGGCGACACTGTAATCAAAGGGCTGCGGCCTGCGGTTTTTATGGATAAGGCAGGGAGGCGTCTATGTCTTTTGGCTCCGATACGAGAAATGAGCTGGCTCGCCTGGAGGGCGAGAAAAAGTGCTGCGTCCTGGCGGAGATCGCCGGCTTCATCCGCATGTGCGGAAGCATCCGTCTGGTAGGCGGAGGAAAGGTGCAGCTGCGGGTCTCCACGGAAAATCCGGCGGTGGCCCGGCTTTTCGTGAAGCTGGTAAAGAGCTATTTCACCGTAGGGCCGGAGCTGACCATCAGCAAGTCCCGGGGCGCCCTGACAAAAAAGGCCCATGTTTACGAGATGGTCATAGGGCAGGAGAGCAATGCGGAGCAGATATTGAGGGAAACGGGGATCCTGGTCGTAAGAGAGGGCTGCAACGCCATCAGCGAGGGGATACTGGAATCTCTGGTCAAGAAGAAGTGCTGCCGCCGTGCCTATCTGCGGGGGGCTTTTTTGGGCGCCGGCGTAGTCAGCGACCCGGAAAAAAGCTATCATATGGAATTCATCTGCAACAACGAGGTCCTGGCCCAGGATCTGAAGCGGCTGGTGAACAGCTTCGGGCTGCGCTCCAAAATAGTGGTGCGGAAGAAGAATCACGCTGTGTATCTGAAAGAGGCGGAGCAGATCAGCCAGCTCCTGACGGTGCTGGGCGCTTACGGGCAGGTCCTGGAATTTGAAAACGTGCGGGTCAAAAAGGAAGTGCGGAACCGGGTCAACAGGAAGACCAACTGCGACGGGGCAAACCTGGACAAAACGGTGAACACCGCCGGCCGGCAGCTGGCGGACATCCGGCTTTTAGAGGAAAAGGTGGGCCTGGAGGCGCTGCCGGAAAAGCTGGCCCAGGTGGCCCGGCTTCGCCTGGAGAATCCGGAGAAATCCCTGGTGGATCTGGGGGCCCTGCTGGACCCGCCGTTGAAAAAATCCGGCGTGAACCACCGCTTTCTGAAGTTGGCGGAGCTGGCGGAAAAGTACCGGGACGGCTCCGGGGAAGGCCGATAAAAAAGACTTGTGGGAACGGCGGCCCAGCAAGCGGCGCTGCTGTCGGAAAGGGAAGCGGAGGACAGCCCAATGACGGAGCTTACCATTATAGATATGAGCGACGATGGCAGGGGGATAGGCAAGGACGGCGGCCTGATCTATTTTGTGCAGGACGCCTTGCCGGGAGACGTGGTGCGGGTGGAGGTGCTGAAGCAGAGAAAGACCTTTGTGGAAGCCAGGGCCGCAGAGCTTCTCCGTCCTTCCCCTCAAAGGCAAGAGCTCCCTTGCCCCCAGGCCGGAAGCTGTGGCGGCTGCCCGCTGATGGGGCTGACCTATCAGGCCCAGCTTTCCGTAAAGCAGAAATGGGTGCGGGACCGGCTGACCCGCATCGGAGGCGTACAGGACCCGCCGGTCCGGGACATCCTCGGCATGGAAGAGCCCTGGCGTTACCGGAACAAGGCGGTCTTTACCGCAGGGCGGGCCTTTGGCCCGGAAAAGAAGGAAAAGGGCTGCCGGGTGGGCTTCTGCAGGGCCGGCAGCCGGGAGGTGACGGACTGCCCCTCCTGCCTGATCCAGACCGAGGGAGCGGAACGCTTGGCGGAGGCGTTCCGGCAGTACATAAAGGAAAACAAGGTCCCTGTCTACGATGAAAAAGAGGGCACGGGCCTGCTGAAGCAGCTCATTGTCAGGACCGCTTTCGGCACCGGCCAGCTGATGGCCATAGTGGTGGCCGCAGAGAAGCGGATCCCCGAGCCCCAGCGCCTGACGTCGGCCATGACGGACAGCATTGAGGCCCTAAATCAAGAGATAGAGGCAGAACTGGGAGCCGGCGCCGGGGAGGAGTATGGGTATTCTCTGGCAAGCGTCATTCTTCATGTGGACAAGGAAAAGCGGGGAGGGGCCCCGGGCGCTTCCTGCATCACTCTGGCGGGGAGTCCCACCATACGGGATTATGCCTGCGGCATGGAATGGGAGATCTCCCCTCTGTCCTTTTATCAGGTGAACCCTCCGCAGATGGAAAGGCTCTATCAGGTGGCGGGAGAGCTGGCCGGGCTTACGGGGACCGAGACCGTGCTGGACCTTTATTGCGGCGTGGGCGCCATCGGCCTTACGCTGGCGGGACAGGCGGCCCAGGTGGTGGGAGTGGAGTCCGTAAAGTCCGCCGTCCTTGACGCCAACCGCAATGCTGTCCTCAACGGCATCGTGAACGCCAGGTTTATCTGCGGCAAAGCGGAAGAGCTCCTGCCGCTCCTCCTGGCCGAAAGCGGACAGGAGGCGTCTCAGAACGGAAAAGCCTCTTCCGACGCCCTCCTTGCCTCCATCCGCTCTGCCGGCGTCACCGCGCCTCACCTGACCGAAAGCGGACAGGAGGCGTCTCAGAACGGAAAGGCCTCTTCCGACGCCCTCCTTGCCTCCATCCGCTCTGCCGGCGTCACTGTGCCCCTCAGGCCGGACCTGGTGATCCTGGACCCGCCCCGGGCCGGCTGCCACCCGGCGCTGCTCTCCGCCCTCACCGCCGCCCTGCCGCCCCGCATCCTCTATGTCTCCTGCGACCCCGCCACCCTGGCCCGGGATGTGAAGAGCCTCACCGCCGCCGGCTACCGGCTCACCGCCGTCCAGCCCCTGGATATGTTTCCCCATACGGCCAATACAGAGTGCGCAGTGTTGATGACG
>JAUNBO010000021.1:0-12474 GCA_030527065.1 Bacillota bacterium
TCGTCTCGCCTTAAATTCTTAGCTGGTCCTGCGGAGGTCCGGCAAACCGCCCCCCCTGGCGCCCCCTTGAATGGTAACTGCGGCAGCCCGTTTTTTCGGGCCCCGGAGGATAATTCTTGACTTTGGCGTCTGTGATATTATAATATATATTGTGTTACATTATCAACATCTAATTACAATAAGGCGCCAGGGAGTTGGTACGCCGCTTCCTCCGGCTTTCGGGCAGCCAAAAAATGGTCATGCCCGCCGGCAGCGTCAAACAAAGAAAAAAGGAGGTGGATGAGATAGATATCGCGATCGTTGTTGTCATTGGGATAGTTGCCTTGGCCTTAGGGCTCTTGGTTGGATATATATTCCGCAAAGCTGTAGGAGAGAAAGCCATTGGAAGCGCCGAGCAGAAAGCAAAGAATATAATCCTGGACGCCGAAAACCGCTCCGAAACCATTAAAAAGGAAATCACCATAGAAGCGAAGGAGGAAGCACACCGGCTTCGCAGCGAGGTGGAGCGGGAGGTCCGCGAAAGAAGGGCGGAAATTTCAAAAGCAGAAAAGAGGCTGATCCAAAAGGAAGAAGCCATAGACAAAAAGACGGACAATCTGGAAAAGAGGGACGAGCAATTATCCAAAAGAGACAGTAAGTTAACAGAAAAAGAAAAGGAACTGGACAGCTTTATCGCCAAGCAGATAGAGGAGCTGGAGCGGATCTCCGGTTACTCGGTGGAAGAGGCCAAGCAGCTTCTGCTGTCCAACGTGGAGAAGGAAATCCGATACGAGGCTTCTCTCATGATAAAGGAGATAGAAGCCAAGGCCAAGGAAGAAGGAGACAAGCGGGCCAAGGAGATCATCACCGGAGCCATCCAGAGATGCTCCGCAGACCATGTGGCGGAAAGCACCGTTTCGGTGGTGCCCCTGCCCAACGATGAAATGAAGGGCCGCATCATCGGCAGAGAAGGACGGAACATCCGGGCCATAGAGACCCTTACCGGAATAGATCTTATCATAGACGATACTCCGGAGGCCGTCATCCTGTCCGGCTTCGACCCCGTGCGCAGAGAGATTGCCAGGATCGCCCTGGAGAAGCTCATAGTGGACGGACGTATCCATCCTGCCCGCATAGAGGAAATGGTGGAGAAGGCCACAAAAGAGGTCAACAACATCATAAAGGAAGAGGGCGAGCAGGCCACCTTCGATGTAGGGATACACAACCTCCATCCGGAGCTGATAAAGCTTCTGGGGCGGCTGAAATACCGGACCAGCTACGGGCAGAACGTGCTGAAGCATTCCGTGGAGGTGGCCCATCTGGCCGGCCTCATGGCGGGAGAGCTGGGGCTGGATGTAAAGCTGGCAAAGCGGGCGGGCCTGCTCCACGATATCGGCAAGGCCATGGACCACGAGGTGGAAGGCACCCATGTGGACATCGGCATAGACCTGCTGAAGAAGTACAAGGAGAGCGAGGCCGTTATCAACGGCATGGCCGCTCACCACGGAGATTACGAGGCCAAGAGCTTTGAGGCGGTCCTCATCGCCGCCGCAGACGCTCTTTCGGCGGCCCGTCCCGGCGCCCGGCGGGAGACCCTGGACGCCTATATCAAGCGGCTCCAGACCCTGGAAGAGATCGCCAACACCACCGCCGGCGTGGAGAAATCCTACGCCATCCAGGCGGGAAGGGAGATCCGCATCCTGGCCAAGCCGGAGGAGATGTCGGACGAGGAGATCGTGTTCCTGGCCAGGGAAATCAGCAAGCGCATAGAAAGCGAGCTGGAATACCCGGGGCAGATAAAGGTGAACGTCATCCGGGAGACCCGGGCCATAGAGTACGCAAAGTAGCGGCCTCCGGTCTTCGCTCCTGCGCATGAGCCATCGAACGATAAGTCATAAACGGAACGGTTGCGGCCGTTCCGTTTTACCGTAGACCGGGGCCGGGAGAGAAGTCCCGGCGGCGCCGGAAGGAGAGCCCATGATCTATCTGGACAATGCCGCCACCACAAGACAATATGACCAGGTGAGCCGCCGGATGCTGGAGCTGATGGACACCGGCTTCGGGAACCCCTCCGCCCTCCACCACCTGGGAGTGGAGGCAGAAAAGGCCGTGAAGGGAGCCCGCCGGGCCCTGGCCGCCACCCTTGGCGCTTCCGAAAAAGAAGTGGTCTTCACCGGCGGCGGCACAGAAGCGGACAATATGGCCCTGATGGGGGCGGCCAGGGGAGGCCGCCGCCGGGGCATGCGCATCCTGACCACCGGGGTGGAGCACCCGGCGGTGCTGGAGACCTGCCGGGCCCTGGAGCAGCAGGGCTTTCAGGTGGAATACCTGCCGGTGGATCCCTGGGGGCGGGTGGATCTGAAGGCCCTGGAAGAGGCCCTGGGGCCGGAGGTGGCGGCGGTTTCCATCATGCAGGTGAACAACGAGCTGGGAACGCTGGAGCCGGTGGCGGAGGCCGGAAGGCTGATAAAGGAAAAGAGCCGGGCCCTGTTCCATGTAGACGCCGTCCAGGCCTACGGAAAGCTGCCGGTGGAGCCGGCCCTTCTGCAGGCGGACCTGGTGAGCCTCAGCGCCCATAAGATACACGGGCCCAAGGGCGTGGGCGCCCTGTATCTCCGGCAGGGGACCAATCTGCCGCCCCTCCTGCAGGGAGGGGGCCAGGAAGGGGGCCTTCGCTCCGGCACGGAGAACGTGCCGGCCATCGCCGGCTTCGGTCTGGCGGCCCGCATGGCGGCGGAGGGCCGCCGGGAGCGGCTGAAGGCCATGGAAAAGGCCCGGGAACATCTGCTGAAGGGGATCAAAGCGGAGATTCCTCAGGCGCAGATCAACAGCCCGGAGCCCTGCGCCGGCCCGGAGGACTTTTCCGGCGGGGGGCCGGAGCCCCTGTGCAGCCCCGCCCTTCTCAACGTCAGCTTTTGCGGCTGCCGGGGGGAGGTGCTCCTTCACATGCTGGAGGAACATGGGATCTACGTGGCTACGGGAGCGGCCTGCTCTTCCAGAAAGAAGGGCAGCCATGTCCTGGCGGCGGCGGGGCTCCCGCCGGAGCGGGCGGAAAGCGCCCTGCGCTTCAGCTTTTCCGAGTTCAATACGCCGGCGGAGATGGAGCAGGTGCTGGCCCGGTTGAAGGCGGCAGTGGAGAGCATGAGGCGGATCCATAGGAGATAAGCCGCTTCAAAGGATGGAAAGGTCGGCGGCTGGTTCAAAGGGAGAGAAAAGGCCCGATGGCCGGTCCCCTTATCCGGCGAAAACAGAGCGGTCCGCAAGGAGCAGAGGAAAGAACAGTGGAAGAACAGAGAAACACCTACATTGTGAGATACGGAGAAGTGGCCCTGAAGGGAGATAACAAGCCGTATTTCGAGCGCATATTGATGGAGCGGATGCGGAAGCTGCTGAAGAAATACCCCGGGGTGGAGATCCGCAGAGAGAACGGCCTGGTGCTGATCCGCACGCCCCGGGAGCTGCCGGCGGAAGCGGTCACAAAAGAGCTCTCCAAGGTATTCGGCGTGGACTCCTTAAGCCCCGCCGTGGAAGTGGATTCGGAGCTGGAGGCCATAGGCGCCGCCGCCGTAAAGTACATGTCGGAGCTGATGGCCCGGCGGGAGATAAAGACCTTCAAGGTGGAAGCCCGGCGCTCGGACAAGAGCTTTCCCGTCCAGTCCCCGGAGATCGGCCGCATCATAGGAGCTAAAATACTGAAGGCCTGCAAGACCCTGAAGGTGGACGTCCACCAGCCGGACTGCCGGCTCTTCGTGCAGGTCCGCCAGGGAAACAGCTTTATCTATGAGGAGAAGCTTTCCGGCAGAGGCGGCCTGCCGCTGGGCACCAACGGCAGGGGCCTTGTCCTTCTCTCCGGCGGCATAGACAGCCCGGTGGCGGCCTATATGATGGCCCGCCGGGGCATGGTGGTGGAGGCGGTTCACTTCCATTCCTACCCCTACACCAGCGAAAGAGCCTGGGAAAAGGTGAAGGAGCTGGCAGGCATCCTGGCGGAATACTGCGGCCGCATCCGCATCACCAGTATCAACCTGCTGCCCATACAGGAGCAGATCGCCCAGCATTGCCCGGAAGAGCTGACCACCATCCTGGTGCGGCGTTTCATGATGAAGCTGGGGCAGAGGGTGGCGGAGGACAGAGGCTGCCTTATGCTCATTACGGGGGAAAACCTGGGACAGGTGGCCAGCCAGACGGCGGAGGCCCTGACAGTGACGGACCAGGCCGTGGACCTGCCCGTCATGCGGCCCCTCATCGCCATGGACAAGACGGACATCATAGAGCTGGCAAAGGACATCGGCACCTTTGAAACCTCCATACAGCCCTTTGAGGACTGCTGCACCGTGTTTCTGCCCAGGCATCCTTCCACCAAGCCCCGGCTGGACCGGGTCCTGGAGGCGGAGAGCCGGCTGGAGGGGGAAGCCCTTATAGAGCAGGCCTTTGAAGCCCGGGAAACGGAACTGGTCCTTCCCCGGGAATAGGGAAGGGCGGAGGCATTTCCGCCGGCAGAGGGGACGAACACAGAGAAAAGGGGAAGGAAATGATAAGCGCAGGGATAGACATAGGCGGCACCGCCATAAAGGCGGGCCTTGCAGATACAGAGAGGAAAGCCCTGCTCCGCTTTGGGGAGATTCTCTTTCCCGGCGGCGGGGCGGAAAAGGTCTGTGAAGAGGCTCTGGCCTTGGTCCGGCGCCTGACGGAGGAAGAGGAAGCAGCGGGGGGACAGAGGCCGGCTGCCCTGGGAGTGGCCGTCCCCGGCTGGGTGGACCCGGAAGGGGGCTCCGTCACCAACGCCCATAATTTAGGGCTCTGCGACGTTCCCCTGAAGACTCTGCTGGAAGCGCGCCTTCCGGGCCTGCCGGTGGCTCTGGAAAACGACGGCAATGCCGCCGCCCTGGGAGAGCTTTACGCCGGGGCCCTGCGGGGGACGAAAACGGCTGTGCTGCTGACCATAGGCACCGGCTTGGGAGGCGGTCTCATTCTGGGAGGAAAGCTGTTCAGAGGCGGTCAGGGCCGGGGAACGGAGCCGGGCCATATGATCCTGGCGCAAGGGGGGCTTCTCTGCGGCTGCGGCGTCCGGGGCTGTGCGGAAACCTGCTGCAGCGCTTCCTGGCTGGCGGAGCAGGGCCGCGCCTATATGAAAAAGACCGGCGCCGCCGGCCTTTTATTTCAGAAAACGGGGGGAGACCCGGAAAAAGTGGATGCAAGGGCGGTGATAGAGGCCGCCGCAGCCGGAGAGCCGGGAGCGGCGGAAATTTTCCGGGAGTATCTGGAAAACCTCTCTTCCCTCATCGCATCTCTCACCAATCTGCTGGACCCGGAGCTGGTGGCTCTGGGCGGGGGAGTGAGCCAGGCAGGGCCTGTCCTGTATGAGCCCCTTGTCCGTCTGGTGCAGGAAAAGTCCTTCTATAAAGCGAGGTATGAAATTCTGCCCGCCGCCCTGGGGAACCGGGCCGGCGTCATGGGGGCAGCCTTTCTTGGGGCGGAGAGCAAGTCTCTCCGTTAAAGCAGGGAAAGAATCTCCTGACGGGTATGGGGCCCGAAGCCTTCCCGGAGGAAGCGGCCGGCGATTTCCACCGGCCTTCCCGCCAGAACGTGGACCACGTCCGCCAGCTTCAGCGCCTCTTCTATATCATGGGTAACGAAGAACACCGTCCTTCCGTCTCCTTCGTAGATGTGGGAGAAGGCTTCCAGCAGCTCTTCCTTCAGCTTGCTGTCCAGCCCTTTAAAGGGCTCGTCCAGAAGCAGGAGGCGGGAGGGGTAGAGAAAGGCCCGGCACAGGGAGACCCGCTGCACCATCCCGCCGCTGAGGGCGGAGATGGGAGCATGGAGATAATCCTCCAATCCCACCAGCTCCAGGTAGTGCCGTATCTGAGGGAGCCGCTCTTCTTTTGGGAGCACGTCCCGGAGGACGAATTCCAGGTTGCCGCAGACGTCGTACCAGGGCAGGAGCCGGGGCTCCTGGAACACATAGGAGACCCGGAATTCCTCCGGCATCACGATGCGTCCGCTGTCCGGCCGGACCAGGCCCGCCAGCATATTGATGAGGGTGGTCTTTCCCACGCCGGAGGGGCCCAGGAGGCAGGAAACCTCGCCCTCCCGGAATTGGGCGCTGAAGTCCCGGAACAGGGGCGTCCCGTCAAAGCTCTTACATACGTTTTCCAGTTTTATCATAGCCGGATACCCTCGCATACAGAGTTTCAAACAGATAACTGAGGATGATGATCACTATGGTCCAGGCGAAGAGAGACGCCGGGTCCAGGGTGGTTTTCGCAAAGAACAGTTCTGCGCCGATGGAGTGGGCGGGCATGCTCAGGACCTCCGCCGCCGCCACCGCTTTCCAGCCGATCCCTATGGCGGAAACCATGGCGGCGTTGATGTAGGGACGGGCCGAGGGCAGATAGACGGAGCGGAGCCGGTCTGCGGGGCTGATCCGGTAGACCTGGCACAGTTCCAGAAGCTTGACGTCGGTGCTGCGGATGCCTGCCACCGTGCCGGTGAAGAGGATGGGGAAGCACATGAGAAAGCCGGCGAAAACAGGGACGTTGGTGGAGCGGAACCAGATGATGGCGATGATGATGATGGAGACCACCGGAGTGGAGCGAAGGACCACCACCAGAGGGTTCACCAGCTCATACACGCTGTGGAAGCGGCCGGCCAGAAGCCCCAGGCTCACTCCGAAAAGGGCGGAGAAAAGCAGAGCCAGAACGGTCCTGAGAATGCTGTGGCCTATGACGGTCCAGGTCCCGGCCTCCGGCAGGAAGCTCCACAGGGCTGCAAAGGTGGAAGCCGGCGAAGGGAAATAGATCTCCCTGTCGATGATAAGGCAAAGGACCTGCCACATGACCAGCCAGAACAGGATGATGAGGATCTGACGGCGGCCCGGCAGGCGGCTTTTTCCGGCGGCCCCGGCGGGAGCTTTGCGGAAGCCAGGGGAGGAGCCGGAGCTCCCCCCCGGAGGGGCTTCGTTCAAAGCCTGTTTTTCTTTACGGTTCGTAATAGAAGGAATCATCGGGCAGGGTCCCTCCCACCGACGCAGGGTCGGACTCATACAGCACCGTCAGGAAGCCGCCGATCTCTTCTTTTGCATCCTGGGCGCTCTTGTAAACAATGTTGCAATAGGGGATCGCCTGCTCCACCACGGCGGCGCTGGCGATAATGCCTTCCTGCTCCACCAGGGCGGCGGCAGCGGCAGGCTCCTCGTTGGCAAAGTTCACAGAAGCCTGATAGAGCTCCAGGAAGTCGGCTATGAACTGGGGGTTTTCCTCGGCAAAGGTCTTTTCCACCACCAGGCAGCCCATGGAAAGCACGCTTTCGCCGCCGGAGGCCGCAGTCCATTCTTCGGTGACGTCCAGCAGGATGGAAAGGTTTTCATTCTGGTTCAGGACCTGGGTGACGAAGGGCTGAGGAAGCACTGCCACCTCTGCGTCTCCCGCCAGCAGGGTCTGGGCCACGGTGGCGTGGTCCGGCAGGTAGTTCAAAGTCACTTGTTCCGTCAGTCCGTTCTGGGAGAGGATGTATTCCACGGCATATTGGGGGACGCCGCCGGCGCCGCTGATGGCGACGGTCTTTCCCGCCAGATCCGCCAGGGAGGAAACGCCGGCCTCGGGAGAGCCGACCACATAGAGGACGCCCAGGGTGTTCTGGGCCAGGAACTGGACGCCGCCCTCCGTTCTGTTGAACAGCACTGCCGCCGTGTTGGTGGGCAGGGCGGCGATCTGTATCTCGCCGTTGATGAGCTTGCCCGTAAGGGCGTCGGGGGCCTCCGCCACCATGTACTCCACGGCATAGGCGTCGCTGTTCAGGGCCTGGCCGCTGATGAGCTGGATCATGCCTATGGAGGTGGGGCCGGCCAGGCCGGCGATCACCACGGAAACGGGCTCCGCCGGGGGCGCTGTCTCTGCCACATCTTCTTCGGCCTGACCGCCGCAGCCTGCCAGGACCAGACAGAGTGTCAGAATCAGGCACAGGGGCAGCAAAAGCTTTTTCACATTTTTCTTCTTCATTTTTTTCAGTCTCCTTTCTGTACGGCCCTGAGTCAGGCTTTCTTTATGTGCCGGTCGCGGAAGCGGCAAGACCGGCTTCGTCGCTTCCACTACCCATAAAAAAAGCGCCGAAGAGCGGCGCCGGAAACAGAAATTTCCTGTCGTTTTTGCGCCTTCCCTCTCAGAAATACATCTTTGACGTCAGTACAGCCACCATCATATTACCATAGCGCCGCAAAAAGTCAATACGGCTTTTTTGGCCGTTACAGCGCCGCACTGCCCGTGTTGCTTTTTTACGGGGGCGCCGGGGGGACAGTCCGGCAAACCGCCCCCCTGGCGTCCCTTGAATAGTAACGGGCGGGGGGCGGCTCAGAAAGTATTGAAAATCGAAAGGGGACGGCGAAGGGCCGTCCCCGGACAGGGTCTCGTTTGAAGTGAATGGCCGGCGGCCGGGTCTTGCGCCCCTGCCGGCAGGCCTCAGGAAAAGTAACGGAACACGCCCTTTACCAGCCCCAGGATCTTTACATCCCGGACCAGGATGGGGCTCATGGACGGGTTTTCCGGCTGAAGGCGGATGTGGTCCCCTTCGTGATAAAAGGTTTTCACCGTGGCCTCGCTTTCGAAGCCGTCTACCATGGCCACCACGATCTCGCCGTTGCGGGCGGTGTTCTGCTGCTTGACCAGAATGTAGTCTCCGTCCAGGATGCCGGCGTCCACCATGCTGTCTCCCCGGACGGTGAGCATGAAATGAACGCCGCCGCTGAGATACCGGGAGGGAACGGGGAAGCTGTCCTCTATGTTTTCCTCCGCCAGGATGGGAGTGCCCGCCGCAATGCGTCCCACCACGGGAATGGGCTCGGCGTCGGCATAGGCCGGCGTTTCTTCTTCCGCTTCATAGTGGCTGTTCCGCTGATCCAGGCGGTTTTCGCTTTCAAAATCCAGGATCTCTATGGCCCGGGGCTTGGACGGGTCTCTGCGAATGAAGCCCTTTTTTTCCAGGTTGGCCAGGTCCGTATGGGCCGTGGAGGTGGATCTGATGCCCAGGGAATTGCACATTTCCCGGACTGTGGGGGGATACCCCTTCTGCTTGATTTCTTCCTTCATATATAGGAGGATCTTCTTTTCCCGTTCCTTCAGGTTCTCCATGAACTGTCTACCGCCTTTCTGGATCGAAGTGGAAACGCAGCCGGATTTTTAAAAAGTATAGCACGAAAAGAACAAAATGTAAACATTTGTTCTGAAAAAAAGGAACAAAAAATCAAAACAAAAGTGATACAAAAATAAATCCATAGATACGATTTTGAATCAAGGCTAAAAAGAATGCAAATTTCAAGAAAAAGAAAGAAGAATGAAAAAGAATCACAGAAAATGAGGAAAGTCGATTCAGCTTCGAATCGGCTATTTAGCACGGCACAGTAATGAAATTTTTTCCAGAACGGACAGGCGTGCCGGGAAAGCATTGGAACTGCATGGTTCCGGAACTGCCCTCCAAGGGGAGCGGCGCTTTGGCACAGGAATTGCTATTATTTTAATTGTCCAATAATTTTAATCCTAAGGAGGAGTAAAAAATGGCTATTGATTATGCAAAGTATGTAAGTGAGCTTGTGGCGAGAGCCAGAGCGGCCCAGGAAGTAGCGGAAGGCTACGACCAGGCCAGAGTGGATGAGCTGACTGCAGCCATCGCTTATTGCACCACCAGACCCGAGTGGGCGCAGCAGGCTGCGGAAATGCTGGTGGAAGAGTCCGGCATGGGCATCGCCGCCAACAAGGTCGGCAAGATCTACACCAAGGTAAAGGGCGGCTATCGCGATATGAAGGGCTGCAAGTCCGTAGGACTGGTGGCTTCCGATGAAGCGAACAAGCTGTACACCTATGCCAAGCCCATGGGCGTCATCGGCGCCATCATCCCCGTCACCAACGGTGAAGCCACCCCCATTTTCAAGGCCAACGCCGCCATCAAGGGCCGGAACGCCATCATCCTGGCGCCCCATCCCAAGGCAGCCAAGACCAATATGTTCGTCACAGCCAAGATCAGAGAGACCTTGAAGAAGTACGGCGCTCCGGAAGATCTGGTCATTCCCATCGAGCCCGAGTATGTATCCATCGAGTGCTCCGGCGAGCTGATGAAGCAGGTGGATTTCGTAATGGCCACCGGCGGAACTCCCATGGTCCGCGCAGCCTACAGCTCCGGGACCCCCACCATCGGCGTAGGCACCGGCAACGTGGTTTCCATCATCGATGAAACCGCCGACCTGGAGCAGGCAGCCGACCTGATCATCGCTTCCAAGACCTTCGACCACGCCACCTCCTGCTCCACGGAGAACAACCTGGTGATCGTGGACGCCGTTTACGACAAGTTCATGGAGATCATGGTCGCCAAGGGCTGCTACCTCGTCAAGGAAGATTCCCCCGAGAAAGAAAAGATGCTCAAGGCCCTGTGGCCCAACACCCCCAACGATCACGTGCTGAACAGGCACATCGTGGCTCAGTCCGCCGCCAAGATCGCAGAGATCGCCGGCATCAATGCGCCCAAGGACGTAAAACTGATCCTGGTGGAAGAGAACGGCGGCTACGGCAACGAGTATCCTCTCACCGGCGAGAAGCTGTCTCCGGTTTCCGGCGTCAGAAGAGTGAAGGATTTTGATGCGGCGTTCAAAGCTCTGGAGAACATCCTGGACTATCAGGGTCTTGGCCACAGCTGCGGCATCCACACCAAGCTGGAAGAGAGAGCCCGTTACATGGCCGAGCATGTAAAGACCACCAAGGTCATCATGAACATGGCTCAGTCTCTGGTCAACAGCGGCGCATGGCACTGCGGATTCCCCATGTCCATGACACTGGGCTGCGGCACCTGGGGCCACAACAGCATTTCCCACAATGCCAACTGGCACGATCTGCTGAACTTCACCTATCTGGCCTTCCCCAACGGGCAGACCGCTCCCACCGACGAAGACCTGTTCGATGGCAAGACCTACTAAGGCCTGCCGGAAAGTATAATTTAGGAGGATATCAAAATGTCGAAAGTAATCGAAGACGGCAAAAAATATAACTTATATTCCTGGTCAGCCCAGGGCAAATTGAATCCCGCCAACGTCGTCAAGTCCGAAGGCATCTACTTCTGGGACGAGGACGGCAAAAAGTATTATGACATGTCCGCTCAGTTGGTCAATATGAACCTGGGCCACGGCAACAAGAAGATCATCCAGGCCATCAAGGACCAGGCTGACAAAATGGCTTTCATCGCTCCTTCCTTCTCCTGCGACGTCCGCAGCGAGGCGGCCAAGCTCATCGTAGAGCGGTCCCAGATGGAAGGCGCCAAGGTCTTCTTCACCAACGCCGGTGCGGAAGCCAACGAAAACGCCATCAAGATGGCCAAGGCCTATACCGGAAAGTGGAAGATCTTCTCCATGTACCGTTCCTATCACGGAGCCACCTACGGCGCCGCCAACCTGACCGGCGAGCCCCGCCGCTTCATCAATGAGCCGGGCGTCCCGGGCTTCATCAAGTTCGACGGTCCCTATCCCTACAGAGCCCCCAAGGCCCTCTGGGAGAAGTTCAAGGATGAGAGCGAAGTCACCGCTTTCTACCTGGAGCTGCTGGAGAATCAGGTGCTTTATGAAGGCCCCGATCAGATCGCAGCCATCTTCCTGGAGACCGTAGTCGGCTCCAACGGCGTCCTGGTGCCCCCCAAAGGCTACATGGAAGGCGTAAGAGCCATGTGCGACAAGTACAACATCTGCATGGTCTGCGACGAAGTCATGTCCGGCTGGTTCCGTACCGGCAAGTGGTTCGCTTTCCAGAACTGGGACATCAAGCCCGACCTGGTCAGCTTTGCCAAAGGCGTCACCTGCGGTTATGTGCCTCTGGGCGGCGTCATCGCCTCCAAGAAGGTCGCCGATTTCTTCAACGATCACAAGATGTTCTGCGGGCTCACCTACAGCGCTCATCCCATGGGCTGCGCCGCTGCCATCGCCGCCATCCACGAATACGAAGATCAGAAGATCGCCGATAACGTGGCCAAGGTCGGCAAGGTCCTGGCAGAAGGCCTGGAAGCACTGAAAGCCAAGCATGCCTGCGTAGGCGACGTCCGCTACACGGGACTGTTCTCCATAGTGGAATTCGTAAAAGACAAGGCCACCAGAGAGCCTCTGGTATCCTTCGGCAAGGATCCGGAAGGCATTATGCCCAAGGTCATCGGCATGCTGAAGGCGGAAGGCTTCTACACCTATTCCCACGAGAACATGATCCACGTATCCCCGTGCCTCATCATCACCGAGCAGGAGATGAAGGAAGCCCTGGCCATGCTGGACAAGGTCTGCGATTCCATCGACAATATGATCAAATAGCCATAGATCATTTGTTTCAGGGGAAGAGTCGCTTCGGCGGCTCTTTCTCTTTGCAAAAATTTCTTTTTCATGCTATGCTTTATAGGAAGAGCGAAAAGGACGGGGCGCCGCCGCCGGAGGGGGGCGGTCTGCGGTCTGGCGGAAAGGAGAAGGACGATGGCGGATTTTAAGGA
>JAUNBO010000021.1:12574-17507 GCA_030527065.1 Bacillota bacterium
TATGAAGACTGAGCAGGGAGGCTGACGTGACGGATTCTTTCGGCCTGGAGGCCCGGGGGCTCACAGCCCGGGACATCGTGCCCATATTGGACAGCATAAGCGACGGCATTTTTGTTGACGACGCCAGCGGTTATATCCTCTGGATCAACAAAGCCGGAGAGGAGCTCTACCGCATCGCCAGAGAAGAGGCGGTGGGGAAGCACATTTCCTATCTGGAAGAGCTGGGGATCTTCTCGCCTTCCGTCAGCCGGCTGGTCCTGGAAAAAAAGGAGCAGGTGAGCATCATCCATCAGAACAAGGACGGAAAGCGGCTCCTCATCACCGGTATCCCTGTTTTCGACGGGGAGGGGAAGCTGGACAAGATCATCACCACCTCCCACGATATCACAGAGCTGATAGATCTGCAAAATGAGCTGGAGGGCATGCAGACGGCCCTGCAGCAGGGATTTCATTCCCAGGATAAGCTGCTGTACGGAGACATAGTGGTGACCAGTCCCCAGATGCTCAGCGTCTTTCATCTGACGGAGCGGCTGGCCTCGGTGGATTCCACCATCCTCATCACCGGCGAATCCGGAGTGGGAAAGGGCCTGATCGCCCGGCTGCTTCATGAAAACGGAGACCGGGCCGGGGGGCCCTTTGTCAGCATCAACTGCGGGGCCATCCCGGAAAACCTTCTGGAATCGGAGCTGTTCGGCTATGAAAGCGGCGCCTTCACCGGCTCCCGGAAGGGCGGGAAAAAGGGCCTGTGCGAGACTGCCGACGGGGGCACGGTGTTTCTGGACGAAATCGCAGAGCTGCCCCTGAACCTGCAGGTGAAGATCCTGCAGCTGATCCAGGAGAAGGTGATCCACCGGGTAGGAGGGCTGGAGCCGGTGTCCATAGATGTGCGCATCGTTTCCGCCACCAACAAGGACCTGCGGAAGCTGGTGGAGCAGGGGCAGTTCCGGGAAGATCTTTTTTACCGGCTCAACGTGGTCCCCATCCACATCCCCCCGCTGAGGGACCGGCCCGAGGACATCATCCCTCTTATCCGGTCGTTCCTGCACAAGAGCAATCAGAAGCTGAGAGAAGTGAAGACCATAGATTCCAACGCCATGGCCATGCTGCTGCAGTATTCCTGGCCGGGAAATGTGCGGGAACTGGAGAACATCATAGAGCGGCTGGTCATCACCACCAAAGACCGGGTCATCCGGCCGGAAAACCTTCCCGGCTTCCTTTTTGAAAGTGCCCGGCCTCCGGGGGAGATCGCCGTCCAGCAGAAGGGGGATCTGAAGGAGACCCTGGAAGAGGCGGAGCGGCAGATCCTGTACGACGCAAAGAAGAAATACGGCAGCACCCGGCAGATGGCCCGGGCCCTGGGCATCAGCCAGCCCTCGGTGGTACGGAAGCTGGCGAAATACGGTCTGTAGAGGTTACTATTTATAGGGCGCCAGGGGGGCGGTTTGCTGGTCTGTCCTCGTCCCAGAGAATTTTACGGCTCAACTCACAGAGAAGAAATTTTCCGCCGCCCTGCAAATTTTCGTTGACAAAGGGCGGGGGGCTGTGATAGATTGGTTCGTGCAGGGAAAGCAAGCAGAAGCGTCCGCTTCTCACCTTACGGCTGAGCTTAGTAAGGTCCATCAGGAGAAAGACCGCAGGGCGGTTTTCTTTGAAGCGGATATGGAAGTATTCGCTTTTTTAACGCAAAAAAGAAATTGGGGAGGTGCAAACCAATTAGTAAGGAAAGTCTGATCAACGAAGAAATTCGTGCAAAGGAAGTGCGGGTGGTGGACAGCGACGGAGCGCAGCTGGGGATCATGAGCCTGAGCGAGGCCTTGAGCCTGTCTCTGGAAAAGAACATGGACCTGGTCCAGATCGCGCCCAATGCGAATCCGCCGGTTTGTAAAATTCTGGACTACGGAAAGTACAGGTACGACCTTCAAAAGAAGGAAAAGGAAGCCCGGAAAAAGCAAAAAGTCACCCAATTGAAGGAGATCCGCCTGTCCACCTTCATAGAGGAACACGACCTGATGGTGAAGGCCAACACCGCAGGGAAGTTTCTGAAGGACGGAGACAAGGTGAAGGTGAGCCTGCGCTTCAGAGGGCGGGAAAGAGAGCATGTCAACAAAGGCGTGGAAACCATGAACAAGTTTGCCGAGGCTCTGGCCGAGGCGGGCGCCGTGGAGAAAAAGCCGGAGGTTGAAGGCAGGACCCTTACAATGGTGTTGGCGCCGAAGCAATAGAACAAATCAAGGAGGTTGCAGCAAATGCCTAAAATGAAATCCCACAGAGGGGCAAGCAAACGGTTCAAGATCACGGGGACCGGAAAAGTGAAAAGGCACAAGGCTTATAAGAGCCATATCCTTACCAAGAAATCTTCCAAAAGAAAAATGGGTCTCCGTCAGGGGACCACGCTCACCCATGCCGATGAAAAGCGCATGAAGAATGTATTGGATGTATAGGAGGTAAGGAACCATGGCAAGAGTCAAAAGAGGAGTAAATACCCATAAACGCCATAAGAAGATATTGAAGCAGGCCAAGGGCTTTTACGGCGCAAAGAGCAAGATTTTCAGAGCCGCCAACCCGGCGGTGATGCGCTCCCTGCGCTCCGCTTATGTGGGCCGGAAAAACAGGAAAAGAGATTTCAGGCGTCTCTGGATCACCCGCATCAACGCCGGGGCCAGAATGAACGGCATCTCTTACAGCCGCTTCATGAACGGTCTGAAGGCTGCGGGAGTGGAGGTCAACCGGAAAATGCTTTCCGAAATGGCCATTCACGATGAAGCCGGCTTTGCTCAGCTGGTGAGCACCGCCAAGGCGGCCCTGGAGAAATAGGGAGGAGCTTTCGCTTCGGCTGCGTACCCGGTTTGCCGGACAGGCCCGGCGCTGCCGGAAGTCAGGAAGCCCCGGAACTCTCCGGCGGAAGGACCCGGGAGAAAATCCTGTTTCGACATGCGGTTTTGACAAATTACACCCTTTCCAAAGCGTATAATCTGCAAAGATGCGCCGGAGAGGGTGTTTTTTCGTTTCCGGCGCACAAGGCGGCGCAGGAGGGGTGAAAATGACGGTTTGGGGCGAGCTGCTGTTCCTGGAAAACGGCGTCACCGGCTTGTTGATCCTGTCTTTGACGGGACGGCTGCTGGGGACCGGAGATGCGGCGGAGAGTAAGGTCCCGGAGGCCGGGGCCGGGCTCTTCAGGCTGGCTCTGGGCAGCGTCCTCTGCGGCCTCTGCGGATTTACCGTGTTTCTTCAGGGCTTCTCCTGGATTTTCCGCAGCCTTTTTTCCCTGGCCTTTTCTGCGGGCCTGATGGGGCTGGTTTTCCCGGGAAAGCTGAAGCAGCTGCCCCGGAAGCTGCTGGTCTTCTATCTGGTGAGTCTTCTGATGGGGGGCGTCACCGTGGGCCTCATGTTCCTGACGGGCATGGGGGGGATGCGCTTTGCGGGGGGCTTTTACATAGCGGGCTGGGGGGCCTATCTGTATGTGCTGGCGGGTATGGGTCTGACATGGCTTCTGACCTGGGATCTGGTTCGCTTCCTGCGGACCCGTCTTGCCCATGACCGGGTCACGGCCCGGGTGGAAGTGGAGGTGGAGGGCCGCCGGGCCCTTTGGAAAGGGCTGGTGGACACGGGGAACTTTCTGTGTGACCCGCTGACCGGGGCGCCGGTGCTGCTGGTAAAGGAGGAAAGGCTGCGGGCCTTGCTGCCGGAGGGGATCCCGGCGGCCCGGATGAGGTGGATCCCGTACCACGGCGTGGGCGTGGACCACGGGGCGCTGGTGGGGCTGAGGGCGGACCGGGTGGCGGTGGCCCCCTGGGAGCCGGGGCGCCGGCCCGCCGGTGCGGCGGCGGTGAGCGGGAGAGCGGTTTTAGCTGTCTACCGGGGGCGCTTTCCCCCCGACGACGGGACGGGAGAATATGCGGTGATCCTGCCTCCCGGGCTGGCTCCGTTGCCGGGAGAAGGGCGGAGGGAAGCCCAAGCCTATGAAAAAGGGGACAGAAAGAGAAAGGGGAAAAACTCATGAAACAGGAGGGGATGAGATGAAAAAAAGATGGGAAAGAGAGCTGTGGCAACGATTTTCGCTGTGGCGTCGGGTCCGGCAGAGCGGGAGGACTTTTGGGGAAGGGGCTCCATGGAGACTGCCGGAGAGGAAAAAAAGCGGCGGCTTGCTGGGCCGGCTCCTTCAGGGGGCCCCCGGGCAGAGCATTTTTTACATAGGAGGCAGCGACGTACTGCCGCCCCCTCTCTCTGCGGAAGAGGAAAAAAACCTGATGGAGCAGTTGGCCCACCCGGAGGCGGAAATGGTGGCCGCCGCCCGGACCCTCCTGATAGAGCGAAATTTAAGGCTGGTGGTCTACATCGCCAAGAAGTTTGAAAATGCCGGCGTCAACGTGGAGGATCTGATCTCCATCGGCACCATCGGCCTGATCAAGGCCGTAAACACCTTTGACCCGGAGAAGAACATCAAGCTGGCCACCTACGCTTCCCGCTGCATCGAGAACGAGATCCTGATGCACCTGCGCCGCAGCAGCCGGCAGAAGGCGGAGGTCTCCCTGGACGAACCCCTGAACGTGGACTGGGACGGAAACGAGCTTCTGCTTTCGGATATCCTGGGAACGGAAACGGACGTGGTTTACACCCATCTGGAGGAAGAGGTGAACCACCAGCTCCTTCACCACGCTCTGGGAAAACTCAGCCAGCGGGAGCAGCAAATCATGGAGATGCGCTTCGGTCTGATCAGCGGGCAGGAGATGACGCAAAAGGAGGTGGCGGACCACATGGGGATCTCCCAATCCTACATTTCCCGGCTGGAAAAGAAGATCATCGGCCGCCTCAGAAAAGAAATGCGGAAGCTGGGGTAGAAAGGGGGAAAATGAACAACATTCGTATTACTATTCAAGGGGGAGCCAGGGGGGCGGTTTGCCGGGCCTCCGCAGGACCAGCTAAGAATTTAAGG
>JAUNBO010000176.1 GCA_030527065.1 Bacillota bacterium
CTCCCAGATAGCTGAAGGTGGGGCGGACCACGGTCCTTTCTCCATCCTGGGGCTTCTCCCGGCTGCGGAAGATCCGTAGGGGGTCCACGAAATAGCCGGAGAATTCCCGCTTGATCTGGAAGGTGGGGGCCGGGATCACGTGCTTGCCTTTTTCCTTTCGCTGCTGAAGAGCCTCCGCCCGTTCCCGCTCCGTGGTGATGCTTTCAATGGGGATGAATTCCTCTATCTCCGGCAGCTCCAGCCGGGCGGCGATCTTCTGGACCATCTCCTCCGAGGTCCCCAGCACCAGCAGACTTTCAGGCTGCAGCTCGGCGATCTTGGCCGTGACGCTTTCCTTGTGGGCCGGGTCCGTGAAGAGGGCGGTCTTGATGGCCCCTACCTTGGTGGTCTGCCGCTTGGCGGAGGTTCCCGCCGCCACGCCGCTGCCGATGATGAAGAGGCCGTCGTCTATGATACCGTCTATGTTTTTGTCTTGGCAGAGGGTCATGGCGTGGAAGCTCTTTCCCGTTCCGCTTTTTCCCACCAGTCCATAAATTTTCATGTGATTTTTACCCTTGTTATCCGCTGTCGGGTCTGCTATAATGTGCTTGGTTCCATAAACCGATACATATCGCATTACAGAACCTATAGTTTAAGGAGGACTACCATGGCTTACAAAATCAGCGATGCTTGCATCAACTGCGGCGCCTGCGCTGCCGATTGTCCCACCGAGGCCATTGCCGAGGGAGACGGCCAGTACGTCATCGATCCCGACAAGTGCATCGATTGCGGCGCCTGTGCCAACACCTGCCCCGTAGACGCTCCCCAGGAAGCGTAGTTCCGGGTGAGGAAAAAGAAAAAATGAGACGAGGGACGGTGCGTTCTCCCGTCTCATTTTTGTTGCCTCGGTACAGAGGATAGTATATCATTTTAAGAAGCAAAGTCAAGGGCCGGAAGGCCTGTGAGGTTTTACAAAATGGTCCTTTTATCGGCTGCAGGCCTTACAAAGGTCTATGGCGTGGAGACCATCCTGTCGGAGGTCTCCTTTCATCTGAATAAGGGAGACCGGGTGGGGATCGTAGGGGCCAACGGCGCCGGGAAAACCACCCTGCTGAATCTGCTGGCGGGGGAGCTGGCTCCCGATGGGGGGAGTCTTTTCCTGTCCCCGGAGGTTTCCGTGGGCTACCTGCGCCAGCGGGACCGTTTTTCTTCAGAAAAGACCGTCTATGAGGAGATGCTTTCCATCTTTCAGGAGCTTTTGGACATGGAGGCGGAGCTGCAGGGGCTGTCCGAAGAGATCGCCGCCAGGTCCGGGGCGGGAGAGGATACGGAGCGGCTGCTGGAGCGCTACGACAGGCTGACGGCGGAGTTCAGAAACCGCAACGGCTACGGCTTTCGGGGGGAGATCAACGGCGTCCTTTCCAGCATGGCCTTCCCGGAGGAGTATTATCATAAGCCCTGCTCCATCCTGTCCGGCGGCGAGAGCACCCGCCTGGCGCTGGCGGCCTTGCTGCTGAGGAAGCCTGAGCTGCTGCTGCTGGACGAGCCCACCAACCATCTGGACATAGGGACCCTGAAATGGCTGGAGCAATATTTGAAGAACGCAGGCGGCACTCTGGTCCTCATCTCCCACGACAGATATTTTCTGGACCAGACGGTGGAGCGGATCTTTGAAATAGAGAATCGACGCCTTACTATATATGAAGGAAACTATTCCGCTTATGTGGAGAAGAAGAGGCAGCGGCAGGAGGATGCGCTGCGGCATTATGAGCGGCAGCAGGAGGAGATCGCCCGGCAGGAGGAGCTGATCCGCCGGTTCAAGGAGCGGGGGACGGAAAAGCTGGTGAAGCGGGCCCAGTCCAGGGAAAAGCGTCTGGCCCACGTAGACCGGCTGGAAAAGCCGGAGGCGGTGAAAAACCGCATGGCCATCCGCTTCCGGGAAAAGTTCCCCAGCGGCCACGATGTGCTTCTGGCAGAGGAGCTGGCCAAGGGCTTCGGCGAGGCGGAGGAGTACCGGCGTCTGTTTTCCGGGGTTTCTCTGGATGTGAAACGGGGAGAGCGGGTCTGCATGGTGGGAGCCAACGGCATAGGAAAGACCACTCTTTTGAAGCTCATCATGGGAGCATTGCCGCCGGACGGGGGCTATCTGCGCCTGGGCCACAACGTGGTCCCGGGCTATTACGACCAGGAGCAGCGCCTGCTTTCCGGGGAAAACAGCGTCCTGGAAGAGATCCACGGCGCTTACCGGCTCTATTCGGAAACGGAGCTGCGGAGCCTGCTGGGCCGTTTCCTGTTCCGGGGAGACGATGTGTTCAAGCTGGTGAAGGACCTGAGCGGCGGGGAAAAGGCCCGGCTTTCCCTGCTGAAACTCATGCTGTCCGGCGCCAATTTTCTTCTGATGGACGAGCCCACCAACCATCTGGACATCGCCGCCAAGGAGGTCTTTGAGGACGCTCTTATGGAATTCCCCGGGACCTTGCTCTTAGTGTCCCACGACCGCTATTTCCTGAATAAGGTCCCCACCCGTATCATAGAATTGACGGAGACGGGGCTGGTGAATTATCTGGGGAAATACGATTATTACACGGAGAAGAAGCAGTCCGTGAGCTCCGGGAAGGAGTATCTGAGCCAGCTGGGCCGCAGGGACGTCGGCGAAGAGGGGGAGCGGGCCGCCGTCAAGGAGCGGCGGATGGCGGAATGGCAGCGGGAGAAGGAGCAGAAGGCGGCCCGTCAGAAGCGGGAGCGGGAGCGCAGGGCCCTGGAGGAGCGGATCCAGGCTTTGGAGGAGCGGGCCGCTTTTCTGAAGGAGGAAATGGGCCGGGAGGAACTGGCCACGGACTATGAGCGGCTGGCCGGCTGCCATCGGGAGCTGGAAGCCGTGGACCGGGAGCTGGAGGAGGCCCTGGCCCG
>JAUNBO010000177.1 GCA_030527065.1 Bacillota bacterium
AGAAATGTGAAGAATTAAGTTCCCCCCTTGCAAGTAGAAATTTATGTGGTATAATTTTTATGTTAATTGTATTATTTTTATTTATTCTTTTAAGGAGGGATTCGTTATGTCTGAAGAACAGAAGGGCGTAAAATACGCTTCGTCCTTCAAAGAACAGTTTACGGCCCGGGGTATGATCATCGGCGCCATCGGCGCCATCATCCTGACCTGCAGCTCCATGTTCGTGGCGCTGAAGATCAGCTCCCTGCCCTGGCCCATCATGTTCGTGGCCCTGGTATCCATGTTTGCTTTGAAAGCATGCAGGAATACCAACATCAATGAGATCAACGTGACCCACACCGCCATGTCCGCCGGCGCCATGGTAGCCGGAGGCCTGGCCTTCACCCTTCCCGGTATCTGGATGCTGAATCCGGATGCGGACGTGAAAGCCTGGACCCTGATGGTCATCACCGTTGGCGGCGTCATCCTGGGTCTGATCTTCACCGCACTTATCAGAAAATACTTTGTGGTCACAAAAGAGCTGCCCTATCCCATGGGCCAGGCCGCGGCCGAGACCCTTGTCGTAGGCGACGAGGGCGGCAAAAAGGCCGGCATCCTGTTCATTTCCCTGGGTGCGGCGGCAGTCTTCACCTTCTTCCGGGATTGGCTTGCCAAGATCCCCGGCGTGCTCTGGATCAACGGCATGATGCCCTACGGCTCCTACGGCGGCGTATGGCTTTCTCCCATGCTGATATCCGTGGGCTACATCATCGGCCCCATCTTCATCGGGGTCTGGTTCATCGGCGCCCTCATCGGCGACTTCGGCATCCTCATCGGCGGCCAGGAATTCGGCTGGTGGGATGCGGCGACTGCCGCAAACATCAAAGCCTCCCTGGGGATCGGCCTCATGGTCGGCACCGGCGTAGGCATCATCGTAAAGGGCATCCTGCCCAAGGCCAAGGAAATCTTCGGGCCCATGTTCAGCAAGAACAGCCTGGGCGACGCCATCGTCCCGGTCCGCTGGGCTCCCATCGCCATGATCGTTCTGGCGGGTCTGTTCACCATCCTGGCCGATATGCCCATCATCGCTTCCATCGTGACCATCATAGGCGTCTGGCTGGCCACGGCCATGTCTTCTCAGTGCGTGGGCCAGTCCGGCATCAACCCCATGGAGATCTTCGGCATCATCGTGCTGATCGCAGCCAAGGCCTGCTCCTCCATCGGTGAGCTGGAAGCCTTCTTCGTAGCCGCCATCGTGGCGGTGGCCTGCGGTCTGGTAGGCGACGTAATGAACGACTTTAAGGCCGGCCACATCCTGAAATCCGATCCCAAGGCTCAGTGGTTTGCCGAATGCATCGGCTCCATCATCGGCGCCTTCGTATCCGTGGCCGTTCTGCTGATCATCCTGAACGCTTACGGCCCCGAGTGCTTCGGCAGCGAAATGTTCCCGGCGGCTCAGGCCGGCGCAGTAGCGGCCATGGTAGGCGGCATTTCCCATATGCCCGCTTTCCTGATCGGCCTTGTGGTGGCCATTGTCCTCTATGTGGTCAACTTCCCGGTAATGACTCTGGGACTTGGCGTGTATCTTCCCTTCTATCTGTCGGCTACCGCCTTCATCGGCGGCCTGCTCCGCTTCATCGTGGACAAAGCCGCGCCCAACTTTGAGAAGAAGGGCACGGGTCAGATCATCGCTGCCGGACTGCTGGGCGGCGAAGCCGTGGTGGGCGTCATCATCGCTCTGATCATAGCGATCCAGATCATGGCGTAGACCCTTTGGTAAAATTACATAAGAGAGGGATGGGGCTTTCCCGTCCCTCTCTTTGCAGGAAGAAGAGGTGACAGAGGTGAAAGAAATAAAGATCACGGATATAAAAGGGATCAAAGTGGGGCATGCCCAGGACCTGGAAGGCGCTACCGGCTGCACCGTCATTCTGGCGGAGGAAGGGGCCGCTGCCGGCGTGGACGTCCGGGGCGGCGGCCCTGCGTCCCGGGAAACCGAGCTGCTGAGGTCCGTCAACATGGTGCAGCAGATCCATGCGGTGATGCTCAGCGGCGGCAGCGCCTACGGGCTGGACGCAGGCAGCGGGGCCATGCAGTTCCTTGAAGAGAAAGGCCTGGGCTTTGATGTGGGCGTGGGGGTGGTCCCCATAGTGTGCGGGGCTTCCCTTTTTGACCTGGTGGTAGGCGACCCCAAATGCCGGCCGGACAAGGCCATGGGCTATGCGGCCTGCAAAGCCGCCGGAAACGGCCAGCCGGAAGAGGGCAACGTCGGGGCGGGCACCGGTGCTTCCGTGGGCAAATTCAACGGCGTGGCCGATATGATGAAGAGCGGTCTGGGAATCTATGCGGCCCAGATCGGCCAGGTGCAGTGTGCCGCCGTGGTGGCGGTGAATGCGCTGGGAGATGTGATAGACATCGATACGGGCAAGGCCATTGCGGGATTGATGACCCCGGATCACAAGGGGATCGGCAGCAGCGTGGAAGCCATGTACCAGCAGATCGGCGACGCCGGGAAGAATGTATTCTCCGGCAACACCACCATAGGCTGCCTCATCACCAACGCCAGGCTGACCAAGGCCCAGTGCAACAAGCTGGCCTCCATCACTCACAACGGTTACGCTCTGGCCATCCACCCCGTCCATACCTCTGCCGACGGCGACACCATTTTCGTGCTGGCCACCGGAGAGGTGGAGGTGGGTCCCGATGCGCTGGGAGCCATGGCCACAGAGGTGATGGCCCGGGCCATAGGACGGGCCGCCCGGAAAGCCAAACCGGCCTACGGCCTGAAAGCCGCCTGCGATTTTGAATGAGCTGCGGCGCAATTGTTGCTATTCAAGGGGCGCCAGGGGGGCGGCCCCGTGAAAAGTAACGCGCAATTAAAATGTGAAACGGTCCCGGGCTGTCAGCCG
>JAUNBO010000022.1 GCA_030527065.1 Bacillota bacterium
GCATAGACCTGGCCATAGTGACCCATCTCCATCAGGACCATTACGGAGGCATTGCCTCCCTGGCCCGTCTGATGCCGGTGGAGGCACTGGCCCTGTATGAAGGGAACCGGCAGGGGCAGGAGGCGATAACAGAGGAAACGGGGCTTTCCGCCGGGGCTCTTCGCTGGCTGGCGGCGGGGGACCGCATCCGCCTGGACCGGGAGGTGTGGATAGACGTCCTCTGGCCGGAGGCTGCCGGAGAGGATGGGCCGCCCCCGGACCAGGAGGACGAAAACGCCAACAGCCTGCTGCTTCAGGTGAATTACCGGGGCGTCCGGACGCTGATGACGGCGGATATGGGGAGCGAAGGGGAGGGGGATGTCCTGGAGCTTTACGGCAGCCGGGCCTCTCCGCTGCTGGAAGCTCATATCCTGAAGGTGGGCCATCACGGCTCCCGTTATTCCACCTCCGACGCCTTTCTGGCGGCCGTGGACCCGGGGCTGGCGGTGATACAGGTGGGGAGGAATCATTTCGGCCACCCCCATCCGGAGGTACTTGAAAAGTTGGAGGAAAACGATATAATGGTATATGATACGCTGCAAAACGGGGCGGTGCTGGTCTATATAGAGGACGGCGGCGCCCGGGTCCGGACCATGCAGTAGGAGCGCCGGCGGCTCCAGGGGCTCCTTTGGGGGAAAGGCCGGAGCGGAGAAAGAAGAAGGACGGAGCCGGGGCCCATGGCCCTGGGTCCGGGGAGGGCCGGCATGGCTTACAAGGCGAAAAAAACAGAAGCCCACGCCTTTCAGAAAATAGAAAAGGCGCTGAAAGAGGGGACTCTGAAAAGCCCTCTGATTTTTTACGGCCGGGAGCAATATCTGGTGGATTGGGCCGTGGGAGCCATTGAGGAAAAGTATGTATCGCCGGCCTGCAGGGAGCTGGACCTGAGCCGCCCGGAGCCGGAGACCCTGAGCTTTTCCGTCTTGCAGGAGTGCTGCGAGACCCTCCCCCTGTTTTCCGAAAAGCGGCTGGTGGTGATCTCGCAATTTGCGCCCCTGCGGGGACAGGGAGCCAAGGGGTTTTCCAAAGAGGATGAGGGACAGCTGGCGGAGTACTTTCAAAAGCTTCCGGAAAGCTGCATCCTGGTGTTCACGGCGGAGCAGGTAGATAAGCGGCTGAAGCTGTACAAGGCCGCCGAGGCTGCCGGGGCGGCTTACGATTTCACCGTCCTCAGTGAAGACCTGCTGCGGGGCTTCATCCACAAGCGTCTTCGCAAGGCCGGAAAGACAGCGGCCCCTGCCGTGGTGGAGCAGCTGATGTCCATGTCCGGGTATTATGAGAAGGACGGGGACTACACCCTGTACAATCTGGAGAACGACATCAGGAAGGCTGTGGCCCACGCCACCGGGGAGGAATTGCGGCTCCAGGATGTGGCCGACACCGTTTCCGGCAATCTGGACACAGATGTTTTTGCCCTGGTGGACGCCCTGAGCCGCCATCGGAAGGACGCCGCCTTTCAGAAGCTTCAGGACCTGCTGCGGTCCGGCGCCAACCACTACCAGCTCCTGGCCCTCATCTGCTCTCAGTTTGAGCTGTTGCTGAAGCTGAAGGAAATGCGGGATGAGGGCATGTCTCTGGAAACCATCAGGGAAAGGCTGGGGGTCCACGAATTCCGTCTGAGGAAAGCCGCCGGGTTCGGGGACCGCTACACGGCGCCGCAGCTCCGGCGTATCCTGTGCAGTGCATACGATGTGGACAGGAACATCAAGGACGGGTTTCTGGAGCCTTCCCTGGCCCTGGAGATGTTTGTGGCGGAAATATAGAAAGGAACTGTATCTTTATGGGTCTGAGCCCAAAAGCAAAGGCGGACTGCGCCCTCATCATGGTAGCCCTGTTCTGGGGCGTATCCTATCTTCTTATGGACGTCAGCCTTGCAGACGTGGAGAGCTTCAATCTGAACGCCCTGCGCTTCCTCATCGCTTTCTTCATCGCAGCGGCTTTTTCTTTCCCAAAGCTCAGGTCCGTCAATAAAGTGACCCTGAAATACAGCGCTGTCCTGGGAGCCCTTTTTGTCCTGGTCTTTATAGGCGCCACCTATGGCGTTATGTATACCAGCCTGTCCAACGCCGGCTTTCTCTGCTGCCTCAGCGTGGTCTTCACTCCCGTCCTTTTGTTTTTTATGGGGAGGAAGCAGGAGCCCCGGGTATGGCTGGTGGTGCTGCTGGCACTGGCGGGCATCGCCCTTCTGAGCCTGGATCGGGATCTGAGGCCGGCCCTGGGGGACCTGCTCTGCATCTTCTGCGCCATGGCTTACGCGGTGCTTCTTCTGGTGATGGAAAAAGCCGTCCGGAGGGAAGAGGTGGACGCTTACCAGATAGGCGTGTTCCAGCTGGGCTTTGCCGGCGCATTCAATCTGATTCTCTCCCTGCTGCTGGAGGAAACGCACCTGCCTTCGGACGGGAAGACCTGGGCGGCGGTCCTCTTTCTTGCCGTCTTCTGCACCGGCGTGGCCTATGTGATCCAGGCCCTGGCCCAGCAATACACCAGCGCCACCAGCGTGGGAGTGATCTTTTGCCTGGAGCCGGTCTTTGCAGGGGTAGTGGCCTATGTCTGGGCGGACGAGGTGCTGCTGCCCCGGGCCTACCTCGGCGCAGTGCTGCTGATCCTGAGCATCCTTCTGATGGAAGTGGATCTGGAGAAGCTCTTTCCGAAAAGAAAAAAGTGTTGACAGTGTACTAATTCATATAGTACACTGTGAGCGAGAAGAAAAGAATTTCGCCCAGGGGCGGCCGGGACGGCGGAGGAATCCCTCCGGGCTCCGGGCCGGGAGCGGAAGGAAGGGGTATCTCATAGATGTTCCGCATTGATCTGAAAAGCCGTAAATCCATTTACGAGCAGGTCGTGGACAACGTAAAAGAACTCATCATCACCGGCGTTCTGCAGACGGAGGCCCGGCTTCCGTCTGTCAGGGAGCTGGCGTCCTCGCTGACCATCAATCCAAACACAGTCCAGAAAGCGTACCGGGAGCTGGAACGGCAGGGGTATATTTACACCGCCGCCGGCCTGGGGAGCTTTGTCGCCGCACCGGCGTTCAGGAAACCGGATGAAGAAAAAATCCGGGAAACCCTGGAGGGCCTGAAGGCCGGCGTCCGGGAGCTGCGGTATCTGGGAGTGCCGGAGCAGAGGGTCAGGGACACGGTGGAAGAAGCGCTGAAAGGGGGAGAGGACAGATGATCCGGATGGAAAATGTGGATAAGGCTTTCGGAGATTTTATGGCCTTGTCCAATCTGAGCATCAACATCAAGAAGGGCTCCATCTATGGCCTGGTGGGGATCAACGGCTCCGGAAAGACCACCATCATCAAGCTGGCCACCGGGGTGTGGAGGCCGGACTGCGGGGAGATCCTGGTGGACGGTCAGCCGGTCTATGAGAATGAGGCCGTAAAAAAGCGCATAGGCTACATTCCCGACGACCTCTATTTCTTCGCCACATATAATCTGAAGGAATCCGCCCGGTTCTACCGCTCGGTCTACCCGGAATGGGATCAGGACCGTTACCGGCAGATGGTGGAGCAGTTCGGCCTGCAGGAGAGACAGAAGCTTTCCCGCTTTTCCAAGGGAATGCAGAAGCAGGCGGCTTTTCTGCTGACCATGTGCTGCCGGCCGGAGCATCTGGTCCTGGATGAGCCCATAGACGGGCTGGACCCCATAGTGCGGAAGCTGGTATGGAAATACGTGGTCCAGGATGTGGCGGAACGTGGGATGACAGTGCTGGTGTCCTCCCACAATCTGAGGGAGATGGAGGGCATCTGCGACTCCATAGGGATCCTTTCCCACGGGCATATGCGCCTGGAAAGGGAGCTGGATGAGCTGAAGGCCGACATCCACAAGGTCCAGGTGGCCTACCGGCAGCGGCCGGAGCAGCCCCTTTACGAAGAGTTGAACGTGAAGCACCGGGAGACCCGGGGCAGCGTGGACCTGCTCATCGTCCGGGAACCCCGGGAGCGGGTGGAACGGATCATCGGGCAATATGAGCCGGTGATCTTCGACCTGCTGCCTCTTTCTCTGGAAGAGATATTTATTTACGAGCTGGGAGGTGAGGATTATGACGTCAAAGACATCCTGGTTTAGCGTATCCGGCTCCATCCTCCGGGAGAATTTCAGGCGCTTCTGGGCCATTCCCGTCCTGGCTTTTCTGGTCTATTTCCTGGCGGGGGTGTTTCCGATCCTGGTGAACTACCGGCAGCTGGAGACCAGAAGCTATTGGATCTCCGCCCTTCTGGGGAATGACAATTTCTTCTTTATGGCGGCTCACCTGTTCTTCCCGGTCATATCGGCGGTGGTGCTCTTCCGCTTTTTGCAGGGAGCCAGCTCCGTGGCCATGCTCCATTCCATGCCCTTTACCCGGCAGAGGCTGTTCAACAGCAACTTCCTCTCCGGGCTCATCATGCTTCTGGGGCCCATCCTTCTGGTGGCCCTTATCCTGCTCGCCATCAGCAAGCCGGTGTATGACGGGAGCGCCCTTTACGGGGGAGCGGCCTTCGCAGAGAATGTATTTTCCTCCGCCGCCATCCTGAGCTGGCTGGGAGAATCGGCCATCATCCTGGGAGTGGTCTTTGCCGTGGCGGTCTTTGCCGGCGTGGTCACAGGCAACGTGCTGATGCATTTCCTTTTCGGCCTGGGCTTTAATTTCCTGCTGCCGGGGCTCTATTCCGTCCTCACCTGGTATTGCGGGGAGTATCTCTTCGGCTTCATCAGCCGGGGGCCCTGGGCGGAGCTGGGAAGGAGCATTTCGCCTTATATCAACGGACTCAGCGATGAGCACTTCTCTCTGGCGGCCATCCTGTGGTATGTGTTCGCCTTTGCCGCCCTGATAGTGGTTTCCTCTCTCCTTTACCGCCGGCGGAAGCTGGAGCGGGTGGGGGATCCCTTTACCTTCAACTTCCTGGAGCCCGTCATCGCATGCCTCATCGCCTATCTGCTCATGACCCTGCTGGGATACTACTTCGGGGAATTGACAGACGATGGCCAGTATGTCTGGGCAGGCTATGGCCTGGGAGCGGTCCTGGGCTTTCTCATAGGGCAGATGATAGTGAAAAAGAGCTTCCGGGTCTTTCACCGGGCCACGCTTAAGGGCTTTTGCATCTATGCCCTCATCGCACTGGTCTTTTTCGCCTTCATGCTCCTGGACCTGACGGCCTTTGAAAAGCGGGTGCCGGAGCTGGCGCGGGTGGAGAGCGCGACCCTGGAAAGCAGCTGGCTGGATCATTCCGGCGTAAGGACCGAAGACGGGGAAGGAGGGCTTCGCCAGCCGGAAAACCTGGCTGCGGCGGTGGCCTTCCATCAGAGCGTGGTGGAAAACCGGCAGGAGCTGAAGGCATTGGAAGAAGAGACCCGGCTGTTGCTGGTCTATGTGGAGCTCAGCGAGAGCCTGGGGAGCGACTGGGGCTTTTACCGGAGCTGGCGGCTGCCCTATCCCTTTGTGAGAGACAGCGAAGCGCTGAAAACCATTGCGGAGTCTCAGGAATTCAAAGGCCGGCTGCAGATATCGGGAGAGGGCCTGGAAGGGTTCGGCCTGGATTACGCCTCTCTGTACAATGAACAAACCGGCTACGGGGCGGTGGACATTTACGGAGAAGAAGCTCTGGCGGAGCTGGTGGACTGCATCATACGGGACCATGAGGAGAGGACCTTTGAAGACATGATGAGCTTGTCACTCCCCCTGTGCGCCCTGGACATTGTGTATTCTTATAAGTCCGAAATGGCTTCGGAGGGGACCGTGAGAAGCAGCCATTATGTTCAGGTGACCGAAGGCAGCGTCCACACCATCGCCTGGCTGGAGGAAAACGGCTACGGACGGTACCTGGGCACGGACCCGGCCAGCGTCTTCTATGCCACGGTATCGGAGGTAAAAGACGGCGTCGCCAGCTATGAAGAGGTCTATGACGATCTGTTCCTGTACGAGGGGGATTACGCCTATACGAAGGCTGCCGAACCGGCGCCGTGGACCGAAGAAGGGAATTCCGCTTCCCCGGTGGCGCCGGAACCGGAAGAGGGCCTCCTGGTGGTCACCGATACGGAAGAGATAGCAGCCCTTCTGGAAATGGCGGAGAGCGAAAGCATAGACCGGGAGAATTATTACTATGTGCATCTGGTAATGGCGCCCTTTGCCGAAGAAACGGAGGAGGGGCAGGCCGGGCTTCTGGCCGGCGAGACTCTGAACCTCTATTTCCACCTCAACGAGGACAGGGTCCCCGATTTTGTGACGGAATATTTTCAATAGACGGGTTCGGCAGGGGCTGCCGGAAAGAGCCGGGGCACAAAGGCCGGTGAGGACGCCGGGGAATCAAATGCCGGTGGGAATGCCGGAGCTTTCCCGGGACAGAGGAAAAGAAAAGGAAAAGAAAAAGGCTGCGGCGTTTCTGCCGCAGCCCGTCTTCTATGCCGCTGCCGGTCCCTGAGGAGAGAGCAAAGGGAGCCGGCAGTTTTTATGCCGCTTGCCGGTCCCGGAGAAGAGAGTCGGAAGGATCGGCGGGTTTTTTGCTTTCGGACGAAGGCGTCCGGGGCGCGGGCAGATCCAGTTCAAAGCAGATGATCAGGGTGGCGCCGCCGCAGGCCGCAGCCACAAGCACGGCTCCCCAGAGGAACGGCGTCCCGCCGCCGGCTGCGCCGATGAGGAAGACCAGGCCGCAGAGAGCGGATAACAGGAGCATCTGCAGCAGGATCATACCAAGGAACCATCTTTCCATTTTTTTATCAGTCATTGCGAAGACCTCCTTTCTGACGGGAAAACGCTTTTCTTTTTCTATCTGCATTCTACTTGACAAGAAGGCATTAGTAAAGCGATAATAATTAATACAAAGCATTACGATTTGTAATGGAAGAAGAACGGCTTAGGCCGGTTGCCGGACAGGGGCTTTTGGAGCAAAGGAGAAAATGAAATGGACATCAGAAAATACGGGGTCTTTCTGCGGGTGGCGGACTGGGGCAGCCTGACCCGGGCAGGGGAGGAGCTGGGCTACACCCAGTCCGGAATCAGCCACATGATCAAAAGCCTGGAGGAGGAAGCAGGGGTCCCGCTTCTGGTCCGCCGTCACAGCGGAGTGACCCTGACGGCGGAGGGTGAGGCCCTTCTGCCCATCCTCCGGGAACTGGTCTCCTGGGGGGACCGGCTGGAACAGGTCAGCGCCGCCCTGCGGGGAGTGGAGACCGGCCGCATCTCCATCGGGGTCTTTTTCAGCATTTCCCATTGCTGGATGCCGGACATCCTGCAGCAGTTTGAAAGGGAACACCCCAACATCACCGTGGATGTGCTGGAGGGCGGCTCCGGAGATATAGAAAGCTGGCTGACGGAGGGCCGCATAGACCTGGGCCTTTTCAGCCGGCAGCCTCATTATACCTTTGAGTGGATTCCCCTGATGCGGGAACAGCTCATGGCGGTGCTGCCAACGGATCACCCCTTGGCTTTTCGGGAAGAGGTGGCGGTGGAGGAGCTTCTGAAGGAGCCCTACATCATGCAGGCGTCTCAGGACGCCTCCGCCGTGCAGGACCAGGATCTGTATAACTACTTAAAGGGCCGGAAGCAGACGCCCAGGGTAAAGTACAGCTCCAACAACGATTACGCCATTGTCCGGATGGTGGAAAAGGGCCTGGGGGTCAGCATATTGCCGAATCTCATCGTCCGGGAGGAAAACCGGGATATAGCCGTACGGCCTCTTTCTCCGGCGGGGTACAGGGAACTTGGCATCGCTTACCGGGGAGGCAGAGAGCCTTCCCCGGCAATGGAAGAATTCATACACTGCACCAAAGACGTGCTGGCAAGGATGGGGGTTTCCGAAGAATAAAAGGTTGTTTTTTCCGGGGGCGCCAGGGCAAACCGTCCCCCTGGCGCCTCTGAATAGTAACGGCTCAGAAGCCCAGCTCTTCCCCGATCAGGATGACCTCTACATCGTCTACATCGTTCATCTTTTTCAGATAGATGGTGAGGGCGTTGCAGATCCGGTCCGGGCTGGAGCAGTCGTAGCAGCGGTCTCCCCGGAGGGCGCAGGGGGTCTGGAGTTTGTAGCGCAGGGCGTTCTTCGGGGCGGCCACGTTCCGGGCCCTCCATATGGCCTTCTCCAGGGTGGGCTCTATCTTATTGACTCCGGCGATGAAGAAGACTTTTTTGTGGCCGAAGAGGGAGCCGGCGATCCGGTTGCCCGTTCCGTCGATGTTCACCAGTTCTCCCGTTTCCGAGAGGGCGTTGACGGAGGTGAGGTAGAGCTCTGTGGTAAGGGTCTTTTCTGCGATCTCCAGAAATTCGTCGTTGTCCCGGCTCTGGTTGGGGTCGTATACCGTATTGTGAGCGGACAGTCTCTCATAGAGCTTCATGTGGCTTATGGTGGCGGAGTCTCCGAAGCCTACGATCCGGCCGTCGATCTCCTTGTCCAGATGGTCGGCGGCTTCCTGTGCGGAGGAGAAAAAACGGACGGTATAACGGTTTTTTTCCAGGGCTTTCATGGTGGCTTGGACGTTCATGGCATTCACTCCTTGTTTACAGATTACTGTGCTTACTGCTCTTGTATGCGAAGCTCTTGTTTCAGCGCCGTTTGCAGAACCGCAGAAACGTTCAAGCCCGCCCGATCCGCTTCCGCATTTAACCAAGAGGGCAAGGATACGTTGCGCCGAACTGTGCGCATATCGTTCTTGCGCCGATATTCCGCAAAGTCCACATCTACCAGCGTTACAATGTCGGTTTCCTGTTCCTTTGCAACCTCGGTCAGCGCAGAAGGCTGCGGGATCGCTTCTTTTTCGTCTTCCATATCAATACCTGTAAGGCCAATCGCATCGCGGGCCATCTCCATGGCGTCTGCATAATTGACGCCCTGGGTATTGATGTTGAAATCCGGCACGAAAACAACAATGTGTTCCTTCCCTCTGCTCATAACGATAGGATAAGCCGCTTTCATAGATTGTACCTCCCCGTTTATTTATTACCGTGGGCGGGGGGCTTATTTCAGCCCCCGCCGCTTGATGATTGCCTTTGCTAAATCTTCGTCGGTTTCTCTGTGCCTCACCACACTTTCACGCTCTTTTCCCTTAATGTATATATCGTGGTTTGCACCGTGCCTCTTAAACTTCCATCCGTTCCGCTCTAAAAGATCTATCAAGTCTTTCGTTTTCATCCCGCATTCTCCTTACATTTACTACTATACACAATCGATGTGTATCAATCAAGAGCTTTCGGAAAAATAGTACACATTTTTTTGTCGTCACCGGCGGCTGCCAGAAAGGTTTTGTACTCCCTTGAGAAATGTGGTATTATAACTTAGTTAAGCTGGAGGTGCGGAGAGGCTTTCCGCCTCCGGCGGCACAAAAAAGAGGACTCCATCCCGACGGAGGAAAAACAGCCTTGCCGGGACGGTCAGATACGGAGACAGAAGAGAAATGCAGGAAAAACAGAAAATCATCAATATTGCGGTCATCGCCCATGTGGACGCAGGAAAATCCACCCTGGTGGACGCCTTCCTGAACCAGAGCGGCGTGTTCCGGGCCAACGAAGAGGTGGCGGATTGCGTCATGGACAGCGACGACATAGAGCGGGAGCGGGGCATCACCATCTACTCCAAGAATTGCTCCGTCATGCACGGAGACGTGAAGATCAACATCGTGGATACGCCGGGCCATGCGGATTTTTCCTCGGAGGTGGAGCGCATCATGAAGACCGTGGACACGGTGATTTTGCTGGTGGATTCCAGCGAGGGCCCCATGCCCCAGACCCGCTTCGTGCTGCAGAAATCCCTGGAGCAGGGCCTGAACCCCATCCTGCTCATCAATAAGATAGATAAGCGGGACGCCCGGCTGAAAGAGGTGCTGGACGAGGTATACGAGCTGTTCATGGAGCTGAACGCCAACGACGCCCAGCTGGATTTCCCCATCCTCTACGGCATCGCCCGCCAGGGGATAGCGGTGCTGGACCCGTCGGAGGCGGAGGGCGTGCAGGTGGCTTCCGCTCTGGGAGGCAAGCTGGCCCGGCACACTGCCGGCGGCCAGGGGGGCCTGGACATCACGCCCCTGTTCCAGATCATCACGGAGCACTGCGGGACCTACCCGGACCGCCGGGAGGAGCCCCTGCAATTTCAGGTCAGCACCCTGGGCTATGATGATTACATCGGAAGGCTGGGCATCGGCCGCATCACCCGGGGGGTCATCAGGGCCGGCCAGGCGGTGTCCGTGTGCAAGCCCGACGGCAGCGTGGTCCGCCGGAAGATCAATCAGGTCTTCGTCTACCGGGGCCTGAAGAGGACGGCGGTGGAGGAAGCGGAGTGCGGGGACATCGTGGTGGTGTCCGGCATCCCGGATATTTCCATAGGGGAGACCATCTGTCAGGAGGACGTTCCCGAGGCCATGGAGGCCATCCACATAGAAGAGCCTACGCTGTCCATGAATTTTATGGTGAACAAATCCCCCTTTGCGGGGAAATCGGGGAAGTACGTCACCTCCCGGCACATACGGGAGCGGCTGGAAAAGGAGCTGGAGGTGAACGTGGGGCTGCTGGTGGAGCCTACAGAGTCCACGGACAGCTTCAAGGTTTCCGGCAGAGGGGAGCTGCATCTGTCCATTCTCATTGAGAATATGAGGAGAGAGGGCTACGAGTTGGCGGTGTCCCGGCCGGAGGTGATCCTGCGGAGAGACGGACAGGGGCGGAAGCTGGAGCCTGTGGAGCAGGTGGTGGTCACCGTGCCGGAGGCCTATTCCGGGCCGGTGATTTCCGCTTTGAATCTCCGGAAGGGCGTGATGACCGCCATGTCCGGCAAGGAGGGCTACTGCCGCCTGGAATATCTGGTCCCTACCAGGGGGTTGATGGGCTATCGCAGCGAATTCATCAATGAGACCAGAGGGGAGGGCATCATGGTGCGGCGCTTTGCCTGCTTTGAGCCGTACAAGGGCGACATTCCTCAGCGGAGCAACGGCGTGGCTGTGGCTCAGGAGGAAGGGGTGGCCACCGCCTATGCCCTTTTCAGCATCAGCGAGAGGGTGCAGCTCTTCATAGAGCCCGGGACCAGAGTTTACGAAGGCATGATCATCGGCATGAACAGCCGGAACATGGATATGGTGGTGAACCCCTGCCGGGAAAAGAAGGTCAGCAACATGCGGGCGGCAGGCAGCGACGAAGCCATACGCCTGTCTCCGGCCCGGACCTTTACGTTGGAGGAAGCGCTGGAATTCATCAGCGACGACGAACTGGTGGAGGTGGTTCCGGACGATATCCGCCTGCGGAAGAAGCAGTTGAAGGAGCTGGAACGCCGCCGCAGCGGGCGGTAGGCAGGGGAGCGCAGGACAGGCCGGAAAAACGCAAGCTATGGCACAGAGGAACCGGCAAGGGAAGCGGCAGAGGAAGTACAACAAGAAAGGGAAGGGGAAAGAGCAATGGGAGAGTTTCAGGTCTACGAAAGAAACCTGGGGGAAGAGCCAAAGAGGGGAAAGTCCAGGAAAGGGCTGATCGTCCTCGTGATCGTGCTGGCAGTGATCATCGTGCTGGGGGCGTCGGTGAACAGCTGCGTCCAGCGCTTCACTTTTGAAAGCGGAGAGCTTACCACGGAGTATCCGGCGGAGGACTATATAGCGATCCTGTATGTGGACGGGGAAATCGGGCCCTCCAGCACAGACGTTTTCGGCAACGCCGTGGGCTACCAGCACAGCTGGACCATGACCACCATAGACGATCTCATGGAGGATTATTACAATGCGGGGATCTTCCTCTTTGTGGATTCCCCCGGCGGCACCATCTATGAGAGCGACGAGCTCTATCTGAAGCTGGAGGAATACCAGGAGCAGACGGAGCGCCCGGTCTATGTGTATATGGGTTCCATGGCGGCCTCCGGAGGCTATTATGTCAGCGCCGGGGCGGATAAGATACTGGCCAACCGCAACTGCTGGACCGGCTCCATCGGCGTCACCGTAGGGTCCTTCTTCGATCTGTCGGGGCTGCTGGAGCGCTATGGCGTGGACACCGTCACCATCAACTCCGGGGAGCATAAGGCCATGGGCAGCTATCTGGAGCCCATGAGCGATGAGGAAAGGGCCATCTGGCAGGCCCTTATAGACGAGGCCTATGACCAGTTTGTAGGCGTGGTGGCCGATGGGCGGGGCATGGCAGAGGCAGATGTGAGGACCCTGGCCGACGGGCGGGTCTATTCCGCCTGGCAGGCCCTGGAGCTGGGGCTGATAGACGGGGTCTGCACCCTGGAGGAAGCCCAGGCGGACATGCAGACGAGCTGCGGCCTGGAGTGGTGCGAATTCTACGAGCTGTATTATCAGGATACTTCTTTCCTCTCCAGCCTGACGGGGCTGGCGGGGACCCTGGCGGAGAGCCGGGAGAGCGGGGATGTGTCGGCCCTGCTCTCCATCATAGAAGAGAGCAACCGGCATCCCATCAGCTATTTATGTGAGGTAGGACAGTGAGCAAACCTGTGGTGGCCGTGGTCGGACGGCCCAACGTGGGGAAATCCACGTTATTCAACAAAATAATCGGCAAGAGAATGGCCATCGTGGAGGATACTCCCGGGGTGACCAGGGACCGCATCTACGGCCAGGCAGAGTGGCTGGGCAGGGAATTCCTCCTGATTGATACCGGCGGCATAGAGCCGGAATCGGAGGACGTCATACTGTCCCAGATGCGCCTTCAGGCGGAGATCGCCATGGAGACGGCTCACGTGATCCTGTTCCTGGTGGACGGCAAGGAAGGCCTTACGTCCACGGACCGGGAGGTGGCGTCCATGCTGATGAAAAAGGGCAAGGACGTGATCCTGGTGGTGAACAAGGCGGACGGGAAGGAGCTGCCGGAAAGCTTTTATGATTTCTATGAGCTGGGCCTGGGAGAGCCGGTGCCGGTTTCCGCCGCCAATATGCTGGGGCTGGGAGACCTGCTGGAGCAGGTGACGGCCCATTTCCCGGAGGGAGGCGAAGAGGAGGAAGAAGACGTGCAGGGCATCGCCGTCATAGGCAAGCCCAACGTAGGAAAATCCTCTCTGATAAACGCCCTTCTTGGGGAGGAGCGGGTCATTGTCAGCAACATCCCGGGGACCACGCGGGACTCGGTGGATACGCCCTTTGAGTGGGGGGGAGAGCGCTGGAACCTCATCGATACGGCGGGGATACGGCGGCAGAACAGAATCAATGAAGACATAGAGAGATACAGCGTCATCCGGGCCGTCAGCGCCATAGAGCGCAGCGACGTCTGCCTGCTGATGATAGACGCCTCCCAGGGGGTCACGGACCAGGACAAGCGGGTGGCGGGCATGGCTCACGAGGCAGGCAAGGGCATTGTCATAGTGGTGAACAAATGGGACCTCATAGAGAAGGACAACCACACCATGAGCCAGTTTGAGCGCACCATCCGGGCGGAGCTGCTCTTTCTCGCCTACGCCCCCATCCTGTTCATTTCCGTGTTGAAGAAGCAGCGGACAGGCAAGGTGATGGAGCTGGTGAAATACGTCTCGGAAAAGAGGGCTCTCCGGGTATCCACGGGGCAGTTGAACAGCCTCATCACAGACGCCACCATGATGAAGCAGCCCCCCTCGGATAAGGGGAAACGGCTGAAGATCTATTATGTGACCCAGGTGGGGGTGAAGCCCCCTCTGTTCTCCTTCAAGATCAACGACAGGGAGTTGATGCATTTCTCTTATGCCCGCTATCTGGAGAACCAGATACGCCAGGGCTTTGGCTTTGAGGGAACGTCCATCAAATTCGTCTTTCGGGAAAAGGGGGAAAACGCAGATGAATGAGGGAGTTTTGCCCATCATGTGGGCGCTGTGGATCGGCGCCATTCCGGTGAGTTATCTGTTGGGCTGCATCAACCCGTCCATTATGACAGCCAAGGCCAAGGGCGTGGACATCAGAAAAGAGGGCAGCGGCAATCCGGGTACCACCAACACCCTTCGGGTCCTGGGAAAAAAATATGCGGCCCTGGTGCTGCTGGTGGACATCCTGAAGGGTGTGCTGGCGGTGCTGCTGGGGAAATTCGTGGGCCTGGAGCTTCTGGGCCTCTGGACCTTCGGAGAGCTCCTGCCCTACGCCTGCGGCCTGGCTGCATTCTGCGGCCATGTCTGGCCCGCTTTCTACGGCTTCCGGGGGGGAAAGGGCGTGGCTACGGGCTTCGGCGTCCTGGCGGCCATCCATCCGATCATGGGATTTTCCTGTCTGGCCGTAGCGATCCTGGTGGTGCTGGTTTCCCGGCGGGTCTCTGTGGCGACTCTGTCGGCGGCCGCATCGGCGCCAGTGTTCACCTGGCTCTGGGAGCCGGACTTTTTCCTCTGGTGCCTGGCGCTGGTAATCATCGTGTTCGTGAAGCACAGGGCCAATCTCCGGCGGCTTATGGCGGGGACCGAGCCGAAATTGAGTTTTAAAAAATAGGAGGAAGACATGGAACAGAAGATAGGCGTGTTGGGAGCGGGAAGCTGGGGCACGGCCCTGGCGGTGACTCTGGCGAAGAAAGGCCACGGCGTAAGGCTGTGGGATATAGATGGAAAGCACCTGGCGGAGCTGGCGGAGAACCGGGAGAACCGGCGCTATCTGCCGGAGGTGCCGTTCCCGGAAGGCATAGAGATCGCAGGGGAGCCGGAGGCGGCCATCGCCGGCCGGGACCTGATCCTTTTTTCCGTCCCCGCCCAGCACTTCCGCAGCGCCTTTTCCTCCGCCCTGCCTTATCTGAAGCCGGAGCAGGCGGTGGTGAACGTGGCCAAAGGCATAGAGCAGAAAAGCCTTTCCAGAATGTCGGAAATCGCCTGGGAGCTCTGGCCCCAGGTGAAGTACGCCGTCCTTTCCGGCCCGTCTCATGCCGAGGAGGTGGGGCGTTTTCTGCCCACCACGGTGGTGGCCGCATCCCATGACGAGGGGCTGGCCAGGTATGTGCAGGATGTGTTCATGACGGAGCGCCTGAGGGTCTACACCAACGGAGACGTGACGGGGGTGGAGCTGGCGGGGGCCCTGAAAAACATCATCGCCCTGGGCGCCGGCATTTCCGACGGCATGGGCTTCGGGGACAACGCCAAGGCCGCCCTCATGACCCGGGGCATTGCGGAGATCACCCGGCTGGGGGTGCGGCTGGGGGCCGCCCCGTCCACCTTTTCCGGCCTGGCGGGCATAGGGGACCTCATCGTCACCTGCACCAGCATGCACAGCCGGAACCGCCGCTGCGGCATAATGATAGGCCAGGGTATGAAGCCGGAGGAGGCTGTGGAGAAGGTGGGCATGGTGGTGGAAGGCTATTACACCACGGAGGCCGCCTACGCTCTGGCGGAGCGGGCGAAGGTGGAAATGCCCATCACGGCGGAAATCTACAAGCTGCTGAAGGGCTTCGGGGACGCCGAAAGCGCCGTGGCCGCCCTGATGGGGCGGGAGCGCAAAGGCGAGGCGGAGGCGTATTCTTAGTATCGTCCTGACGCCGGGACGCCTGCGCCGGCCCGGGGAAGCCGTTCTGCCGAAGGGCTTCAAAGCGGACGATGCTGGCGGCGTTGGACAGATTGAAGGAGCGGAGCCTTTCCATGGACAAAAAAACTTACTATATACAGACCTTCGGCTGCCAGATGAACGAGCGGGATTCCGAGACCCTTGCGGGGATGCTGGCAGAGCTGGGCTACAGGGAAAACCCCTTCCGCAGCCGGGCCCAGGTGGTGATCCTCAACACCTGCAGCGTCCGGGAAAATGCGGACAAGCGCTTTTTCGGCACCCTGGGGCAGCTGAAAAAGCAGCGGCTGGAGGAGCCGGAAGGGGTGGTGGCGGTGTGCGGCTGCATGATGCAGCAGCAGCATGTGATAGATACTCTGAAGGCCAAGTACCCCTGGGTGGATCTGGTCTTCGGCACCCACAACATCCACCAGTTCCCGGAGCTGCTGCAAAGCGTCATGGCAGAGCAGAGCCGGCGGGTGGCCACCTGGGAAGAGGGGGGCGAGGTTGTGGAAGGGCTGCCGGCCCTGAGAAAATATCCCTTTAAAGCTTACGTGAATATCATGTACGGCTGCAACAACTTCTGCACCTACTGTATCGTTCCCTATACCCGGGGGCGGGAACGGAGCCGGAAGCCCGGGGACATCCTGGCGGAGGTGAAGGGCCTGGCGGCGGAAGGGGTCCGGGAGGTGACCCTCCTGGGGCAGAACGTCAATTCCTATCAGGGCCCCGGGACTTTGGCGGGAGAGGATGTGACCACCTTTCCCCGGCTGATCTGCATGCTGCAGGAGGTGGAAGGTCTGGAGCGGATCCGCTTCATGACTTCCCATCCCAAGGACCTTTCCCGGGAGCTGATCCGGGCCTACGCAGACTGCGGGAAGCTCTGCAGGCACATCCACCTGCCTGTCCAGTCCGGCAGCACGGAGATCCTCCGCCGCATGAACCGGCGCTACACCCGGGAGGACTATCTCTCCTTAGTGGAACGGCTGCGGGACGCCGTGCCGGAGATCGCCGTCACCACGGACGTCATCGTGGGCTTCCCCGGGGAGACGGAGAAGGATTTTCAGGATACCCTGGATTTGGTGGAGCAGGTCCGCTTTGATTCGGCCTTTACCTTTTTATATTCCATCCGCAAAGGTACGCCGGCGGAGAAGTATGGGGACCAGGTGCCGGAGGAGGTGAAGCACAGCCGCTTCAACCAGCTGGTGGAAGCGGTGAATGCCATTTCCGCAGAAAAGAACCGGGCCTGGGTGGGCCGGACCGCAGAGGTCCTGGCCGAGGGGCCCGGGAAAGGGGGAGGCCGGAACCAGTCTGGCCGCACTTCCGGCCACAAGCTGGTGAACTTCACGGCGAAGGAAGAGGTGACGGGCCGGCTGGTCCCGGTGAAGATCACCTCCGCCAACACCTTCAGCCTGGAAGGGGAAATGGTGTGACGATAGACGCATCAACGAGGTAGATTCTTGTTTATGTGCGAGTAGTGGAGAGCGGCAAGACCGGGTCTTGGTTGTTGAATGGGTGCTTGCAACCGTCTTTCTCGCCAGCTTTTGATATGGCCGACAACTCGCTGACGCTTACGAGCCTGCCCCATTTGCGAAGCAAATGGCTGGCAGCCTTATGCAAGAAATTCACAAATCTTTGATTTGTAGAATTTTACTGCCAAACAGGTCGGCCATTCGCGGGAGCCACGCATTCTAAACCCGCTCGCA
>JAUNBO010000178.1 GCA_030527065.1 Bacillota bacterium
ATGAAGCGTTCCGGGTGGCCGGAGAAAAGCTTACGAAGCCTGCCACTTCGGACAAAACCCCCAAGGTAATCGTTGGTTCCGGTGTATCTGTAACTTCTGAAAATGACTGCTGCATTTTCATTTACGGCGCCAATGCAGCGGCAGACGTCTACGGCAGCCTCACCAGCAACGGCGACTATGCCACCATTCAAGGCAACGGAAACGCCGACAGCGCCGGAACGAGCATCCGCATTTTCAGCGGCGCTTCAGTAAAACATGAAACAAACATGGCCATGTATATCCCTCAGGCCGGAACACTGACCATCAGCGGCGGCACCATTGAAGGAGAAAGCGGCCTGGAGGTCAAGGCCGGCGCTGTCGATATTTCCGGAGGGACTTTCAAGGCCACGGCGGGAAGCCCAAGCCACGTTCCAAACAGTGACGGCAGCTCTTCCTCCGGTTATGCCTTTGCGTTGGTGGATAACAGCAGCTATGTTCCCGGCGCCACCGTGACCATCAGCGGAGGGACCTTTAACAGTCCCCTTGCACGGCTGGATGACGATAGTGATCAAACCAATAATTCCGCCTCCATCTCCATCACCGGCGGCACCTTCTCCACCGACCCCACCGCTTATGTGGCCGCCGGCTACGATGTCCGGACCAACAGCGGCGCCCCCGTCACCTACACCGTCTACCGCCCGTCCACCGGCGGCGGCGGAAGCACTACCCCGGTAGTGGAGACCCCCGTAGTGGTGGAAGTCCCTGTGCAGGGTGAGGAAGCCACCGTCACCGTCCCTGTCGCCGTGGAAGGCAGCACCGCCCAGGTGGCGGTGGAACAGGAGAAGCTGGCTGAGATCCTGGACGCCGGGACCTCCACCGGCACCGTCACCATAGACGCCTCCGGCCTGGACAGCCAGGTCACCAGCGTCGCCATTCCCAAAGAGACTGTGGCCGCCGTCAACGAGGCCGTCCAGGATGAGAGCAACGACGCCTCCGGCCTGGCCGTGGCCCTGCCCGCCGCCACCATTGAGTTCGACGCCGCCGCCCTGGATACCATCTACAGCGCAGCTGAGGCAGCCGGCAGCGAGGCCATAGCCATCTCCGCCCAGACCGTGGATCCCGTCACCCTCCCCGAGGAGCAGAAAGTCCTTCTCAGCGAAGACGTCCTGGTGCTGGATCTCACCGTTACCGTGGGCGACCAGACGGTTTCCCAGTTCAACGGCTCCGTCACCGTCAGCGTGCCCTACACCCCCGCCGAGAACGTAAACCCGGAACACCTCCAGGTCTGGTTCCTTTCGGATACCGGAGAGCTGATCCCCGTGGAGTGCAGATATGAGAACGGAAAGATGATCTTCGCCACCGTCCACTTCTCCTCCTACATCGTGGGGGTGTTCCCCTTCACCGATGTTGCTGCGGACGCCTATTACTACAACGCCGTGCTGTGGGCCCTGACCAACGAGATCACCACGGGCACATCGGACACCACCTTCGGTCCGGACCTTCCCTGCACCCGGGCACAGATGGTCTCCTTCCTGTGGAGGGCTTACGGCAGCCCGGAACCGACCACAACAGAAACCCCCTTCACCGATGTAAGCGAAAGCGATTACTTCTTCAAGGCCGTCCTGTGGGCGGTGGAACAGGGCATTACCACCGGCGTCACCGACACCGCCTTCGAGCCCGATGCAACGGTGAGCCGGGGGCAGACCGCCGCCTTCCTGTACCGGGCCGCCGGTTCCCCGGCAGTGACCGCCGACAATCCCTTCGGCGATGTGTCCCAGGGCGAATACTACTATGACGCCGTCCTGTGGGCAGTGGAGCAGGGAGTCACCACCGGTACCTCGGAGACCGCCTTCAGCCCGGCCCTTCCCTGCACCCGGGCGCAGATCGTCACCCTCCTTTACAGAGCCCTGGTGTAGCCGCCGCGCCGGCCGGGGAGGCGTATCCCCGGCCAGCGGAGACCGGCTCTGTAAGAGTATATAATGTAAGGCAAAAACCCGGTTTTTTTCAAAAATCGGGTTTTTGCTTGCGCTTTGCTGACGGTAGGCTTGCTGTTTGCTTGCAAAAGGCCCTGTATAATGGGCCCAGACACACACAACCGGTTCCTGCCATTCACAGGAAGCGCAGGCCGGAGACCCACAGAGAGCAGGTGATTTTATGAACGCATTGGCAATACATCCGGACCCGAAAGAACTGCGGGAGCTGACCCGAAGCATACGGGCCGTACACCCGGACTGGAAGGTAGCGCCCTTCAACGATCAGATGCTGGCCGTGAAGCACGGCTTCAACAACCAGGTGGACGTTCTCTACACCTTTGTACGGATGCGGCCCCTGGATGGCTTCGCCGTGGCGCGGATGCTGCGGGAGCGGTACCCGGAGCTGCCGGTAAACTTCATCTCCGCAGACGAAGGCGACCGCACGGACGCCCTGCGCTTCGGCGTCAACAGCTATACGATTTCCCCCGTCACACCGGAGACCCTCCGCACGGCGGAAGCCGAGGAATGGTGAGCTGAGCCGGGTATCACCCCGGCCGCAGCCCCTCGCATAAGAACGCAGAAACACGGGAGAACAGCCATGGCATATGGGAAAAGACCGCAGCGGCAGCAGTCCGGGCGATCCTTCCACTTAAAAGAACTACGGCGAAAAAGCGGCGCAGTGCTGACGGCACTGGCTTTGCTCTGCGCCCTGCTGCCCGGCCAGACCTTCACCATGGCCGCCGAACCGGCCTCCGGGTACCTCTGCGGCCACGTCCACAGCGAAGCCTGCGGCTATGCAGAGGGAAGCCCCTGCACCCATGTGCATACACACGATGAAGGCTGCGGCTATGCAGAGGAAAGCCCCTGCACCTATGTGCATATACACGATGAAAGCTGCGGCTA
>JAUNBO010000023.1 GCA_030527065.1 Bacillota bacterium
ATGCCCGGAAGCTTCTGGATCTGTTGTACAGCTTCACCGATGAAAGCGCAGCGGAGTACAATTCTTATGTGTACGCCACTTATTCCGTCTTGCATACAGCGGACCAGGAGCGGAACGAGTTTGTTTACAACGCTTTCCTCACTGCCTATGACAACACCATAAAGCTGGTGGACGAGCTGAAGAACCTTTATCACAATATTCGCCGGTATCATCAGAACCTCAATGACTACGCCACGGCAAACCAGGTGCTGCAGGGGCATTTTGACGAGTATAAGGTGCTGCTGATGGACCGGATCTACCATCCGTTGAAGACGCTGGATGCGGTGCCCCGGTTCAAGATGCCCATCCTTCAGATCATCAACGCCTGGCTGGAGGACCGGAGCATCAGAGACAGGATCGCAGAGCAGGCCTTGCTGCGGGGCAAATATCAGTCGGAAGAAGAAGCGGCGGAGGACATTATTCTGAAGCTGAGCGAGATCAGCGATATGTACGAGGGCATGGACCACATGCTGGAGGAGATCGACAAAAAGAATGCGGCTTACACCCGTGCGTCCATAGAGAAGATGCAGTATCTTTTGAACACGGACAGGAGCATAAAAGGGAAGCTGACGGAGTTGCTGATGGCGACGGCTTCTATAGAAAACGAAGGATTGAAAGAGAGAATGGGAGAGGCAGTAAGGCTTTCCCGGCAGGGTTATCTTTCCGAGGCGTCTCTGTTTGTGCGCCGCAGCCGGGCCCGGATCCGCAGTCAGAAGCCTATGGAGCTGGCCCAAACGGGGGAAAACTTTGCGGCGGAGGAAATGGCGGATTTCATAGACCGGGCCCGGAAGCTGTATGGAAATAAGCGGGTCCTGGGATATATGAACACGCTGCTTTCGGAAAAAGACAGCGTGGAGAGCAAAGAAATCGCATTGAACAACGACGAAGAGTTTATCCTGCTTATGCTGGGAGCGCTGAAGCGGGGAGAAAAGGGCGTTCCCTACGATGTGCGTTTTTCGGAAGGCTATGTGGACAGCGGCGGATACCGGATCCCGGAGATGTGCATTTCGCGAAAAAAAGAGAAAGGGCCGGAAAACCATGTGGAAGGAACGATTTGACAGGCTGAACACCTCGGAGAAGGAAGAATTCAAGAGGATCGCCAGCCAGCTTCTTTCAAAGACCTTTGTGGTCAGGGACGTCTACGATGTGAAAGAAAACCTGATGGTGATCAACCGGGAGTACCGTTTTCTGGAGCGGCACTTTGATCTGTTCGGGGACTATCTGTTTTATTCCGGCTGGGATCTGCTGAAAGACAGCCAGTACGGGGTAATTTATATCGAAAACGTATATCAATACAACAAGGTAAAATTAGATCTCTTTACCACCTTGGCCCTTTATACGATACGTCTGATCTATGAGGAAAGCCGGGAGCGGGTGGCTCTGCGGAACGAGGCTCTGACCAGCACGGGAGAATTGGTCCATAAGATGATGACACTGAACGTGCTCAAAAAAAAGCCTGCGGCAAAGGATCTGGCGGAGGGTCTGCGGTTGTTGGCATACCATAATCTGATACAGAAAATAGAGGGCTTTTGGGAAGATGCGGACAGCAAGCTGCTGATTTTGCCTTCCGTGTTGTTTGTGATCCCCAATGTGGAGATCAGCCGCATCCATGAGACGCTGGGCAAAGCGTTGACGGAAAAGGACGAGGCGGACCAGCAGGAGGAAGACGAAGGGGAAGAGATCTTGCGGGGAGAAAGCGAGGGGATGGAAGAGTGAAGGAGATAAAGCGGCTGCTGTTGATCAACTGGCACTTTTTCAGCCATGAGCTCATCGAACTGGAGACCATCAACTTTCTGACGGGGAAGAACGCAGCGGGAAAATCCACGATCATCGACGCTTTGCAGCTGTTGCTGCTGGGGGACGCCAACGGACGGAATTTTTTCAACAAAGCGGCCAACGAGAAATCCCAGCGCAGCGTAAAAGGCTATTTGCGCTGTGAGTTGGGGGACGATGGGGAATCCGGTTCCCGGTATCTGCGGGAGGGGCGCTTCAGCAGCTATATCGTTTGTGAGGTTTACGATCAGGCCAAAAGGAAATCCTTTCTTCTTGGCGTGGTGTTTGACTGTTATGAGGATGGCCAGGAAGAGCATAAGTTTTTCTGCCTGGACGGTCCCTTGCCGGAGCATCATTTTATCCGGGAAAACCGCCCCATGTCCTATAAAGAGCTTCGCAGCTTCGCAAATCAAAAATTTGCGAAGGGGAAGCAGGACTTCCCCGACTCGGACCGGCGCTTTCAGGAGGTGCTGAAAAGCCGGCTGGGCGGCTTGAAAAACAAGTATTTCGATTTGTTCAAAAAGGCGGTGTCTTTTACGCCGATCACGGATATCGAAACCTTTATTACGGAGTATGTATGTGATGTAAAAAACCCTGTGGACATCCGGTTGATGCAGGACAACATTCGTCTGTACAAGCGTTTGGAGTTCGATGCGGAGTTGATGGAAAAGCGGGTGGCTGCCCTGAGGGAAATCGAAGCGAAGCACGGAGAGGCCGTGGCGGAGGAACAGCGGGCGGAGGAGCAGCGCTATATCTCAGAGCGGGCCCGGGTAGCGGATACGCAAAGAAAGGCCCGGGAGGTCCGCCGCCGCATCGGGGAACGGCAGGAGGATCTGGCGGCGCTGGCGGCAAAGGAAGCCGGCTGCAATGCGGAACTGGAGGAAGTGCGCAGTGAGGCGGAACGCCTGAACCGGGAGCGGTATGCCTCGGAGCTGGGGATGCGGATCGACGGCCTGCAAAGGGAGCAGCAGGAAATCTCTGAGAAGGCGGAGGCCTTGCGCAGGCAGTGTCAGGAGACAGTGAAGCGGTTGCGGCAATATGGCGCCCGCTGGACGGCTGCGGCGGAGGAAAGCGCCGCACTGGCCAGGCAGGCGGCGCCGGCGGGGGAAAGGGCCGCCGTGAGCGGAGAGGCGGCGCCGGGGACGGAAAGGGCGGCCCTGCTTTTGAAGTGGGCCGCCGGACTGAAGGAGCTGGAGATGGCGGCGCAGTCGTTGCGTCCCTGGGGTGAGGCGCTGGCGGAGGCCAAAGAGGATGTGCTGTCCGCCTACCGGCTGAAGGAATTCGATCGGATGACAGAGAGCGCCAGAAAGCTGAAAAGCTGTGGGGGAAAGCTTCTCTATCTCGTAGGGGAGGATAACGCCGCCTGTCAGAAAGAGAGGGAAGAAAAGCTCCGCACCCTGGACAATCTGAAAAAAGGCATCAAGAACTACGACCAGAAGCTGCTGGAGTTGAAGGGCTTTATAGAAAAAGAGCTGAAGAAAAAGCACGGAGAGGACACAGAGGTCCATATCTTTGCGGAGCTTTTGGAATTCAGGGACCGCCGCTGGCAAAACTCCATTGAAGGCTATTTGCATACGCAAAAGTTTCGTTTGATCGTGGAGCCGGCTCACTTTGTAGACGCCCTTAAGGTTTATGACCGAATGAAGAAGGAGAAAGGCTATTACGGGATAGGGATCGTAAATACAGGAAAGCTTCTGGAAAAGCGTCCGAAAGCAGAGGCGGGAAGTCTGGCAGAGGAAGTGGTCACCGACCATCCCCTTGCCCGCGCTTATGCCGACTTCCTGTTAGGCCGGGTGATAAAGTGCGATAAGGTGGAGGAGCTGCAGCTTCACAAACGAAGCATTACAGATACGGGTATGCTCTATCAGAATTTTGTGGCGGAGCAGATCAATCCGGCCCGGTGGAGAGACCCCTTTATTGGCCGCCGTGCCATTGAGCAACAGATATTGAATACGAAGGAACGGATACAGACCCTGGAAGATCTGATCGGGCTGTGCGGGAGTTACAGAAAGTCGCTGGAACCGCTGGAAACGCTGCCTGTGTTTGAATTCGACGGGGCGGAGGCTTATCAAAAAGCGTTGACCGGGTATCTGCAGGTCCCTGCTCTGGAAGAAAAGCTGGCGGAAATACAGCAGGAACTGGAAAGCCTGGATCTGACCTGGGTGGAAAAACTGGAACGTAAAATGGCTCAGGCGAAGGAACGGATCGCAAACCTGGAGCAGGCTGTAAGAAATTGCGCCCGCCAGGCAGGTCAGGCAGAAGAAGAAATCCGTTCTATGGAAACAGAGCAGCTTCCGCGCCTCCTTTCCCTGGAAGAGGAGCAGACAGCCCGTCTGAAAGACGGCTTTGATCCTGTATGGGCGGCGGAAAAGGGGGAATTGCGTTTCCTGGAATTGCAGGAGAGCCGGACTACGTTGGAAGAAATCATCGTCAATTTCAGCCGGGCCATGGAGCGGAGCAAAAGCCTGGCGTCAGCAAAAAGGAAAAGCCTGGAAGATGCCAGATCCCGCTACAACATGGAGTATACCATGTCCTACGACTTTCAGGCACAGGACAACGAGGCTTATAAGAACGAGCTGGAGCTGCTGGCGGAGATACGGCTGCCGGAGTACCGCCAGAAAATAAACGACGCCAGGGAAAAGTCCTATCAGCAATTCAGCGATGATTTCATCGCAAAGCTAAAGGGCAACATCGATACGGTGAAAGAGCAGATAAAGGAACTGAACGATGCATTGAAGGAAAGCTCTTGGGGAAGCGAGCGCTATCACTTCACCTGGACGCCAAAGCCGGAGTATCGGAAGTATTACGACATGATCACGGATTCTATGCTGTTGGAAGGCTACAGCCTGTCATCCCAGGCTTTTCGGGAGAAGCATGCCGACGCCATTGAGGAGCTTTTCCGGAATATAACGGATGTGGATCCGGACGCCAGCTCTGACGCCCGGGCAGAGATCGAGAAAAATGTCCGGCGCTTCACCGATTACCGCACCTATCTGGCCTTTGACCTGGTGGTCAGCGACCTTCAGGGACGGGAGGACAGACTCTCCCGCACTATGCGGAAAAAGTCCGGCGGAGAGACGCAGACGCCCTTTTATATCTCAGTATTGGCTTCCTTCGCACAGCTTTACAGGATCAAGGATCCGGCATACAACCGGATCGGTCTGATCGTCTTTGACGAGGCGTTCAGCAAGATGGACAGCGAACGGATCCGGGAAAGCATTCGTTTGCTGCGGCGCTTCGGGTTCCAATGCATTCTGTCGGCGCCTCCTGATAAGATCGGGGATATTGCGCCGCTGGTGGACCGGAACCTTTGCGTGTTTCGGGAGAACAGCGCTGCCACAGTGAAAGCCTTTGACGCCCGCCAGATAGAGGAGGGGATGTGATGCCATGAAAAGCTATGAAACCCTGCTTCTGGAAAAGCTGATCGATAAATATGAAAAAAGCAAGCAGTTTACCATGGATGCAGACGCCGGAGAGGCTGGGGAAGGACCTGTTTTTACAAGGCGCATCCTGCTGAATTTACGGCAGGAATTTCCCGAATATGATGTGGAGGATTTTGAGAAGTGGGCGGCTTGCAACCAGACGGTCAAAGACCTTGCCGGCCAGGGAATGGTGGGCTATCGCTGGGCGGACCACGAACGGGAAAACATCCTGTCACAGGTGTGGTTGCTGCCGGAGGGGGTGGGCCGCGCTTATGAAAAGCTGGGGCGGCCGCCGAAAGCCCAGGTTCTGGCGGAGCTTTTGGAGTGCATAGAAACGGCGGAGGCGGAAGTAGCCTGCAGCGGGCCCCAGACAGAGCTGCGGCTTGCGGTGGAAAAGTTTTTGCAGGAAGAGAAACAGTATGTGGCAGAACGAAACAGCAGTTCTGTTTATTTGCCTAAGGAGCCGGAGCTGGCAAAAGCAGTGCTGACGGCTTTGACCGAGCTCTGCCGCCTCCCGGAAGACGGTTGCCTGGAGAGAGTGTTCAGCGTACGCTGTTTTGGCGATTCCAAATTCTTTGAGAAAAGCATAAAGAGCAAAGTCACTCGTATTTTGCGGGATCATCTGCCGGAGCTGGGACAGGATTCGGAAATAACCGGAGAGGAGCTTTTACAGTGGGTGGGGATTTACCGGGCGCCGGAAGAGATGTCTCTCTGCGGGCCGCTGCGCATTTGTCTGTCCGGAGGAGAAGTGGATCTGGGTTTGTTTCCTACCGGGGTTTCGATCAATCGGGACGCAGTCCTGAATATGGATGTGCGGGAGAACAAAGAAATACAAGAAGTTTTTTTCATTGAAAACAAGGCCAATTATGTGGATTTCATAAAAAAGCGGGATCGGGCCGCCGCACTGATCGTTTTTCACGGGGGATTCTACAGCCCGGTAAAGGGCCTTTTATTCCGGAAGATTTACCAGGCGCTGAGCAGCGGCGGCAGCGTACGGTTTTACCATTGGGGCGATCTGGATCTGGGCGGGTTTCAAATGCACCGGCGTCTGCGGAGCAACATCATCCCGGAGCTTGTGCCTTATCGGATGGACAGAAAGGCTTTTTTTGAGGGGAAGAGCCACTGGCTGCCCCTGGAAAAGGCTTACCGGGAAAAATTACAGATTCTTTTGGAGCAGGAAGATCACAGGGTGTTCTGGCCGCTGATCCACGCTATGTTGGAGAACAACGCCAGGCTGGAGCAGGAGGCGTTTCTGCTGTGTTCTTTAGAGTAAGAGGAGGAAAAGATGGCTACGATTATTGATTTGATGCTGGCAATCAGAGAGAACACGATGATTTATTATCATAAGGATACGAAAAAATTTGATTATATGCCCCGTTCGGAATTGGAGCTGAAAAAATTAAGGGCTGACAGGCGCATTCCCCGCAACGACACGAATAATGTCAGGCTTCCGTCCTATGAGGAAATCGATCATGAAGAAATTATGCGGTTTTATGTGAGGGAATTTGTGGAAGAGAAAGAGATCCGGAAACAATTATTTTACATTTTAAGGCGGGACGACTATATAGACGCATACCTGGATAAACTCCGGGAGCTGGATCTGTATGACGATTTCATAGATGCCTGCGGAGATATTTACATTCAAATCTTCACAGAGTGGGCGGAAGCGAACGATCTGGAATTCAAATAGCGATGGCTATTATGTTTTTATCGAATCGGGAGAATTGCCGATGTTTTTCAACTCTGCGATGAAATATGCTGCCTGAAATCGGCATTTACTTTTATCATGCCAGGTGTTAAAATAGTTGCAGGATTCGATAGTTTTTCCCGAAAAAGCGGATTTTGTAACAAACAGAGATGAATGGCAGGAACGGGCAGATGAAAAAAAAGCAGATAAAGCTTCCCCTGAATACGAAAGCGCTGATGGCAATCGTCGCAGTTTTTGTCATTGTGGCTTGCCTGTTGTTCGCAAGGACTTTCGATGCGCAGCTTTACCAGCAGCGGGCCTACAGCCTGACACAGACCATGGAAAAGGTCGTGGAGGTCGTGAACAGGACCATCAACGGCGAGTGGGAGCGCCTGTCTTATGTTTCCTATGCAATGTCGGAAGCGTCCATCGCAGACAGGGACGGGCTGTTGGCTCACATGAACGCCGTTTACACAGACCTGTCCACGCCATCGTACACCTGGAGATTGTCCTGCATCGATGGTTCGGGCCTGCTCTATGAATGGGACGGAAACATTGAGCGGTGGGCATGGCCGGAGCTGCTTTTGGACAGCTGTCCGCAGCAGCAGATCGTCATTACAGAAACCGGAGCCGACGATGCAGAGCAAATGATACTGATTTACCGCCTGCCGCAGCCTGTTCAGCTGACGGCGGAGGAACTCAGCGTGACCCATGCCCTCATCACTCTGGACATGAATGCGTTTGGCGGGCTGCTGGCAGTTTCCGCCTTTGAAGACAACGGCTATTCCTATATCACGGACGAAAACGGCATGAGGCTGTACCACCAGCAGAATCAGGCCGAGTTCATGTCCGCCTACAATATATTGGCCGGACTGCAAAATATGACTTTTCTGTATGGCTCTTCTTATGAAGAACTGAGCGCCGCCCTTGCAGGAGGCACATCATATACTTTTGAGATAGAGCGTGAGGACGGGCGGTATTTCGTCGCCTGTTCGCCCTTGTCCTTTAACAACTGGAAGCTGTTCCTGATCGTTCCCGAGGTGTATGTGAGCGGCAACACCACGCAGATGATCCGGACGCTGCTGATAGAGCTTACTGCGATCGCTCTGCTGATCGTGTTGCTGATCTCGCTCTTCGTGTGGACGAATTCACGCCAGACCGTCGCCAGGCAGCAGCTTGCCGTTGAAGAGGCCCGCAGAGCCAGCCGGGCAAAATCCGACTTCCTTTCCCGCATGTCCCACGATATAAGGACGCCCCTCAACGGCATTATGGGAATGTGTCATATTGCGAGTCAACAGTCCCATGACCCTGCGGTGGTGGCGGATTGCATTGAAAAGATAGATATATCATCCCACCAGCTCATGAGCCTGATCAACGACGTGCTGGACATGACTCGGATAGAGCACGATAAGATCGAACTCAACAATAAGCCCATCGATCTCGGTAAGCTGCTGAAAGAGTGTGCGGCGCAGATCGAAGCCCAAACGAAAGAAAGTAAAATCATCTTTGAAAAAGACATCAGCTCCCTGGGGCACCCTTACGTCCTGGGGGACGCCGTGCTGTTGAACCAGATCCTCATCAATCTGTTGGGGAACGCCATCAAATTTACACCTGAAAACGGGCGGATCTGTCTGCGGGTGTCTGATGCCGGGGACGGCTATTGCTTCGAGGTAGAGGATACGGGGATCGGAATGACAGAGGAATTCCTCACCCATTTGTTTGAACCCTTCACCCAGGAGAACGACGACGTCCGCACCAAATACAAGGGAACGGGGCTGGGCCTGTCCATCGTAAAAAATCTGGTGGAGAAGATGGACGGCGAGATCAGCGTGCGCAGTACCTATGGCGAAGGCAGTTGCTTTACGGTGAGGCTGCCGCTGACAAAGTGCTGCGAGGCGGACCTCCCGGAAGAAAAGAAAGAAAAATGGGCGCCGGAGGATCTGACGGGAATGCGCTTGCTCCTGGTAGAGGACAATGATATAAACCGCATGATTGCCCGGACCATCCTGGAGGAATATGGCGTGACGGTGGACACGGCGGATAACGGCCGGGAGGCTCTTGAGCGCTTCAAGGACTCGCCTGTCCGGCACTATGATCTCATCCTGATGGATCTGAGAATGCCGGTGATGGACGGCATTGAAGCCAGCCGGCATATCCGGGCCCTGGCCCGGGAGGACGCAGGCCTGCCCATAGTAGCGCTTACGGCGGACGCCTTTGCTTCGGATGAGAGAAGGACCCGGGAGGCAGGGATGGACGCCCACTTAAGTAAGCCCATAGATATCCCGCAATTGGAAAGGCTTTTGCAAAAGTACAGAAGAAACCGTACAGAGGAGTGGAAGAACGATGAAAACCAGAATGATGAAGCATGAGTTTATGAGGAGACGAACGGCCCTGGCCCGCGGGATGGCGCTGTTGCTGTGTCTGGTCCTGCCGTTCACGTTTTTGGGCGGCTGCGCCCAGACGGGAACTCAGGCGTCAGGCGACGACCAGGCGCTTACCATCTGGATCCCCACGGCTGTGAACAGCTTCGAGAACCTGACTGATCTGCTCCGGGAAAGCCATCCGGACATCACCTTTGAGAAGAGCGGCTACGCCGGCTCAAGCTCCTCGGCCCTCATAGACCAGCGCTTTGAGAACGGCGATCTGACAGATATCGTGGTAGCGACTGTGCTCCCCCCAGACGAGATCCAGGAGGAGTGTATGCTGGATCTGTCGGGGTATGACTTTGTTCAGAACTACAGGGCCAGCGTCCTGAACAACCTGGATGTAAACGGCAAGATATATTTCCTGGAGGGACCCAGCTCCTTCCGCTGCATAGCCTATAACAAGACGTTATTTGCGGAAATGGGCTGGGAAGCGCCGACGAGCCACGAGGAATTCATCGCACTTGTACGGCAGATACACGAGGAGAGCGACATCATGCCTCTGGCCCTGCCGGGCAAATACAGCGGCACCTACTTTACGCTGATGACAGAGCTGTCGCACTGCGACTTTTTGCAGACGCCGGAGGGCGCAGCCTGGGCGGAGGCTTTCGCTGCGGGCGAGGCCTCCACTGCGGAGGGCTTCGGCACGGGGATAAGCCTGCTCCAGGACTGGGTGGACGCCGGCGTATTCGACGAGTCCCAGATCACCGCCGGGGATTCTGCGGACTATACCATGTTCGCCAACCGCGAGTGCGCCATGGTCTATGTCATGGGAAACAAGCCGCTGCTCCTGGAACTGACCGACGCCTCCGGGGATGAGTTCGGCTCCTTCCCGATCTATGGCTACGGCGAGAACAGCGACTTCTGCGCCGTGGGCTATGGCGCCAAGATCGGCCTGAACAAGAGCCTCGGCGAGCCGGGCAACGAAAAAAAGCTTGAAAACGCACTTAAGCTGCTGGAACTCTTCTCCACGATAGAGGGACAGATGACCGCCTATGCCGGCGTCGGCGATGTGCTGACGCTGGCGGGCAGCAGCTCCGAGCTGCCGCCGCTGTTCGATGGGATAAAGGCTACGATAGAAAAGGGACACACTGCACCGTTTTTGTACACGGGCTACACGGATATCATGGTCGATGCAGGCGAGTATATGCGCGATGTATGCGTCAGCGGCGGCGACCTGTCCGGAGTCTTCGAGATCATGGACGAGCTGCGCCGCACCTCGCTTGAAAATACGGAGGAAATTTATCTCGCAACAGTTGAGGAAACCCTGGACGAGCGCCAGACCGCCCAGTTCGTGGCAAATGCCCTGGACGCCCAGGGGCTCGGCGATTTTGCGCTGGTGTCCATGGGCAAATACAGCAAACACTTCTATGAGGGCGGCGGCTCAAACGGCAAGATGTACGCCGGCGGGATCACGTCGGAGAGGATACTCATCCCTCTCTCCGGCTACAATCTGCAGAACATAGTGACCCTGTCCCTGACCGGGGCCCGGGTGCGGGAGCTGTTGGAGCAGGGCCGGATACTCCACGACGATGAGGGCAACACCATTTCCTTTGAATACTTCGCCTCCGGGATAGAGGTGACAAGAGGGGAGGACGGCGGCGTGGAGTCCGTGAGCCTGAACGGCGCACCCCTGGAGGAGGATACTGTTTATACGGTGGCCTTCTGCCCCCAGGATTACACCGACGAGCTTGCCGCGGAGGGGAACCTCCAGGACACCGGCGTGGTGTGGATGGAGGTCTACAGAGACTACGTGACAGGCCTTGGGACCATCACCCCGGCGGACGCCGAGTGAGGCGGGGCCCGGGCTCCGCCCCCCTGGCGTCCCCTTGAAAAGTAACGACGCGGCGTTTTTTGCGCGCATAGGGCGCCTGAAAGGATTGCGCAAATCGGATAAGCGTGATAAAATCATTGCGATACCGATGTTCAGAGGCGCAAAATGAAGCAAGAAAGAAGAAGAGGCGGGTTTACCCTCGTAGAAGTGATCGTGGTGCTGGTGATCCTGGCGGTTTTGGCAGCCATCATGATCCCCGCAATGACCGGCTGGATCGATAAGGCGCGCAACGGAACGGCCATCTCCCAATGCCGGGCATGCGTATTGGCCGGGCAGACGATAGTCAGCACAGCTTACGGGACCGCAGCCCCCATCGACAACAGCACCATAGGCAGCCATTATGAAGAGATCCTGGAGCTGGCCGAAGCGCCCGGCGCCATCGATCACATTTTGCTGTCCGGGGAAACGGCTATCGCAGAGTTGTATTATACCTCCGATTCCGGGGTCTTCGTGCAGTACGTCAACGGCGAATACAGCCTGGGCGGGGCGGATACTTCGCTGGCCCTTTCCGTTTGGGAGTGGATGCAGGCCAACGCCAATGCAGCCGATCCCCAGGCTGTCATCAGAGCTTATTACAACGCCCAACAAGATGAGCCCAGGGTGATGACCGAGGTTGAAAAGACCGCTGTTTTCGGCGATGTGAAAACGGAAGACGGCGCCGCCTATTACCTGTATCCCATGGGGATATACATAGAGGGAGAAGTGCAGAACATCCAGTATGTCACCACAACAACGCCCTGGGGCGCCGGCCAGAGCGGCCGGAACCGCTACCAGGCCCAGGCGTTCATCGTGGACGGAAAGAAATACGTTTCCTCGGACGCCGACGGAAATGCGCTGGCCCGGATCCGGGCGAAGGACGATTACTTCCAGGACATTATGATAAGCAATCATTTTTCTTCCACCCAGGATTTTATAGACTTTATTACGGAAGACGATTATTATAAGCTTGTAGAATGAGAAGGCTTGGGAAGGATCCGCTCCTTCCCGAAAGGCAAAACAGGGATGAGGCCCCGCCGGCGGCTCTGCCCGTCCGGCGTTCCCCCGCAGTAAAAAAGGAGACGAAATGAAGATCAGCGAATTATTGAAGCATGAGCAGATGTCCCTGTCCTTTGAGGTATTCCCGCCGAAGCAGGATACGGTCTATGAAAGCGTCCGGCAGGCGACGGAGCAGATCGCAGCCCTGCGTCCCGCCTTTATGAGCGTCACCTATGGCGCAGGGGGCGGCGTCAGCAGCTACACCCTGGAGCTGGCGAAAAACATCAAGGAAAAATTCAACGTGCCCATGCTGGCCCACCTGACCTGTGTTTCTTCCAGCCGCCAGACCGTGGCCAGGCGGATAGAGGACATGGTGGAGGCGGGGATCAAAAATGTGATGGCGCTAAGGGGAGACCTGACGCCGGAGCTGATGGCTTCGGACCGCAGCGGGTGGGATTACCATTATGCCATAGAATTGGTAAGACAGCTGAAGGAGAGCTCTGCGGATTTCTGCATCGGCGGCGCCTGCTACCCTGAGGTGCATCCCGAGAGCCCCAACCAGAGAGAAGACATTTTCCGGCTGAAGGAAAAGGTGGATGCGGGAGTGGATTTTCTGACCACGCAGATGGTGTTTGATAACAATCTGTTTTTCAATTTCATGTACAAGCTTCGGGAAGCGGGAGTGACGGTGCCGGTGCTTCCCGGCATCATGCCCATCACCAACGCCAACCAGGTGGAACGGGCCATCAAACTTTCCGGCGCATTCATGCCCCAGAGATTCCGCGCCATGGTGGACCGCTTCGGCCGGGACCCCCAGGCCATGAAGCAGGCCGGCATCGCTTACGCAACGGACCAGATCATAGACCTCTACGCCAACGGGATCACCAACATCCACGTTTATTCCATGAACAAGCCGGACGTGGCGGAAAGCATCCTGAACAACCTCTCCGATATCCTCGGCAAGAGTTTTTTGGCATGAGTACAGAGGAAAGCGTCGTCCGTGTAAAAAAATATCTCCCCTTTGAAGAGGGCCGGGAGCTTTTGCCTGTGGACAGGAAAGAGGTGTGGCGGTATTCCGGGTATTCCGGCGTTCCCGGGGAGGAGGACAAGGCCCTTTCGGCGCTTCTGGATGAGGTGGCGGCGGAAGCTCTGCCGGTTCTGGCATACCGGATCTGTTACCGCAGTGTGAGTCTGACCTGGCAGGACGGCATGCCTGTGCTGCCTTTTTCCGCACCTTCCAAAGACCTGGCCAGATGTCTGAAAAACAGCGTCGAGGTGCTTTTCTTCGCCGCCACCGTGGGCCTGGAGCTGGACCGCCGCATAGAGAGGTACCAGCGGGTCTCGCCGGCAAAAGCCCTGCTGTTCCAGGCCCTGGGCGCAGAGCGGATAGAGGCCCTCTGCGATCTGTTCTGCCGGGAAATGGGCTGCGGGGCCCGGGAAAAGGGACTTGAGCTCACGCCGCGTTTTTCCCCGGGATACGGAGATCTGCCCATAGAGGTCCAGCGGGATTTGTTCCGACTGCTGGATTGTCAGCGGAAGATAGGGCTTACTTTAAACAGCAGCCTGCTCATGAGCCCGTCAAAATCCGTAACGGCCATTCTGGGGCTTCGGCCAGGAGGCTTGGACGCTTCCCGGGACGGGCACGGCGGGAACAAATGCGGAGATTGCCCGGCCCGGGATTGCAGCTTTCGCAGGAAGGATGAGGAGTAGAACGGTATGAAGGTCCTGGATTACTTGAAAGACCATATTGTGTATCTTGACGGGGGAATGGGGACCCTTCTCCAGGCCCATGGCCTGAAGCCGGGGGAATTTCCGGAGCGATGGAACATCTCACAGGCGGAAACCATAACGGCCATACACAGGGCCTATTACGAAAGCGGCTCCAACATCGTCTGCGCGAATACCTTTGGGGCAAATTCCCTGAAGTTTGAGGAAGAAGAGCTTTACGGCCTCATCCGGGCGGCGGTGGAGAACGCCAAACGGGCCCGGGCCGAAAGCGGCGGGGCACAGGAAAAATTCATTGCCCTGGACGTAGGGCCCGTCGGGAAAATGCTGAAGCCCTATGGAGATCTCGATTTTGAGGAGGCTGTTTCCGTCCATGCCAAAACCATAAGGGCCGGAGCGGCCCAGGGCGTGGACCTGATCATTATAGAGACCATGAACGACAGCTATGAGACCAAGGCTGCCCTGCTGGCGGCCAGGGAGAATTCCAGCCTTCCCGTGTTTGTGTCCAACGCATACGGGGAGGATGGGAAGCTGATGACCGGAGCCTCGCCTGAAGCTATGGTAGCCATGCTGGAGGGCATGGGGGCCGACGCCATCGGCGCGAACTGTTCCCTGGGGCCGGCGCAGCTGAGAGGCGTCGTGGAGGAATATCTCCGATATGCCTCGGTGCCCGTTCTTCTGAAACCCAACGCCGGGCTGCCGGAAATACGGGACGGGCGTACCTGCTACGATGTGCTGCCGGCGGAATTTTCCGGCCTCATGGAGGGCTATCTGCGGGAGGGCGTCCGCATTGCCGGCGGCTGCTGCGGCACGACGCCGGACTATATACGCAGTCTGGTGGAGAAAACAAAGGGAATGGAGCCCCGGCCCCTTTCCGAGAAGGAGCGGACGGTGATCAGCTCCTATACCCATGCCGTGGAGTTCGGGGCTTCTCCTGTCCTGATCGGGGAGAGGATCAATCCCACGGGGAAAAAGCGCTTGAAGGAAGCTCTGAGGACGGGGGATATCAATTACGTCCTGGATGCGGGCATTGCCCAGCAGGAAAACGGCGCCCATGCGCTGGACGTAAACGTGGGGCTCCCGGAAATTGACGAGGCGGCGACTCTCAGGCGGGTATGCTCTGAGCTTCAGGCCATCATAGACCTTCCCCTTCAGATAGATACCGCGGACCCGGCGGCTATGGAAGGGGCTCTGCGCCGCTACAACGGCAAGGCCATGGTCAATTCCGTCAACGGAAAAAAGGAGAGTATGGAGCAGATCTTCCCTCTGGTGAAGAAATACGGCGGCGTGGTAGTCTGTCTGACTCTGGATGATAAGGGCATCCCGGAAAGCGCCGAGGGGCGGGTGAAAATTGCCGAAGACATCATCGCTGTCGCTGCGGGATACGGGATAAAGCGAAAGGATTTGATTTTCGATCCTCTTGCGATGGCCGTGAGCGCCGATTCCCGTGCGCCTCTTGCCACTCTGGCGTCCCTGCGGGAAATCAGAAACCGTCTGGGCTGCCATACCCTGCTGGGGGTGTCCAACGTGTCCTTCGGGCTGCCGGAACGGGAAACCGTCAACGCCGCTTTTTTTGCGGCGGCCCTGGAAAACGGACTTTCCGCCGCCATCCTGAACCCCGCCTCCGCCGAAATGATGAAAATCTACTATTCCTTCCGCCTGCTTCACGGGCTGGATGATAACTGCGCCGATTACATCGGGAACATAGGGAAGTATCTGGCTGCGCAGCCCGCCGCACCGGAAGCCGGGACGGGGGCCGCCTCCGTCGGGGCCAAAGGGGAAGAGGACGCCGGAAAGGGCGCCCTTACGCCGCTGCAAAGGGCCGTGGTGAAGGGATTGAAGGAGCAGGCGGCGGCTCTCACGGCCTCACTGCTGGAAACGGAGGACCCCCTGGAGCTCGTCAGCAGGGAGATCGTTCCGGCCTTGGACATTGTGGGGCAGGGCTTTGAGAATAAGACTTGCTATTTGCCTCAGCTCCTGATGAGCGCCGAGGCGGCCCAAAGCGCCTTTGAACGAATCAAGGCGAAAATGGAAGAGAAAAAGCAGGCCGGAATATCCCGGGGAAGATTCGTGATCGCCACGGTCCGGGGAGACATCCACGATATAGGGAAGAACATCGTAAGGCTGATATTGGAGAACTACGGCTTCGAGGTGACCGACCTGGGCAAGGACGTGCCGCCGGAGTCGGTGGCGGAAACGGTGAAGAGGCTCAACGCCCCTCTGGTGGGCCTCAGCGCCCTGATGACCACCACCATCCCGGCCATGGAGGAAACGGTGAAGCTGGTGAGAAAGGAAGCCCCCGGAGCAAAAATTCTGGTAGGCGGCGCCGTGCTGACAGAGGAATACGCCTCCGGCATCGGAGCGGATTTTTATGGCCGGGACGCCATGGCGGCAGTCCGCTATGCCATTCAAATAGTAGAAAGCTGAGAGCCGGTCTGAGCCCGGAAGGCCGTGTATCCCCTCGCCGGCTATTCATCCATATTATGAGATTCGCTTTGGTTTAAGAACCACTGGACAAAATCCTGAATTTTTGCGCACTCCCGAAGCGCACAGTCCATATCCGTCTCATCCAGTTCCAAATTCGACGGATAACGTGTCTGAACGCCGTATGGCGTGTGCATGCAGAAGCACCCCCTCTCTCCCGATCTTTCGCTCAATGGAAGGCTTCGCCTGTCTTTGCTGGAATACACTGGCATGGTATACGATGACATCCAACGGTGCGGTCTGTACGGGGAAAAGCGCACGGCGGATCTTCTTAACAGCGTCAGCCGGGCGCATCGTGCCATCCGGGATCACAACACATAAATCATAATCGCTATCTGCAGTCGGCGTACCATAAGCGTGTGACCCGAACAGATATATCTTCTCTACATCTACCGTTTTGTCAATGATCCGGCAAATATCGGACAAGTATTCCTTTGTTCCGGTGGTCATCGGCGTCACCTCCTCGCTGTTTGTATTATACCCGGTACTCAGGCATTAAGCAACGGATATTTCG
>JAUNBO010000179.1 GCA_030527065.1 Bacillota bacterium
TATAAAAAGGAGAGAACCATGATAGACCGTTTGCTGGAGAGGATAGACGCCCTGGACAACCCCACGGTGGTGGGGCTGGACCCCACCTGGGAAATGCTGCCCCGGGGGCTGCGGGAAGAACAGCTGGCCGCCTGGGGAAAGACCCCGGAAGCGGCGGCCCGGGGGTTTCTTGCCTACAATAAAATCATTATAGACAGCGTGGCCGACCTGGTACCGGCGGTGAAGCCCCAGATCGCCATGTATGAGAAATACGGTCTGGAGGGCTTGCGGGCCTACGTTGAGACCGTGGCCTACGCCAAAGAAAAAGGCCTGCTGGTCATCGGCGACATAAAGCGGGGAGACGTCGCCAGCACCGCCGCCGCCTACGCCGCCCACATCGGCGGCGTGGAGATAGAAGGGGCCTTTTTCGACCCCTGGCAGGAGGACGCCGTCACCCTGAATCCCTATCTGGGAAGAGACGGGATAGAGCCCTTCCTGCGCCCCTGCAGAGAGAAAGACAAAGGGCTCTTCATCCTGGTCAGGACCAGCAACCCCGGCAGTGGAGAACTGCAGGACCTGCTTCTGGCAGACCGGGAGGAAGAAGCGTCCGGAGAGCCTGAGCCGGTGTACTGCAGGGTAGGGCGCCTGGTGAGCAGCTGGGGACTGGAGGCCATGGGCAGCCGGGGCTACAGCCGCATAGGGGCCGTAGTGGGCGCCACCCACAGAGAGCAGGGAGAACGATTGAGGGCCATGATGCCCCATACCTTCTTCCTGGTGCCGGGCTACGGGGCCCAGGGAGCCTCCGGCCGGGACCTGAAGGGTTTCTTCGACAGAGAAGGGCGTGGATGTATCGTCAATTCCTCCCGGGGGATCACGGCGGCCTATCAGAAGGACCCCCGCTTCGGGCAGGACGGCGGCGCCGCCGCCAGAGAGGCGGTGCTGGCCATGAGAGCAGACCTGAAGGAAGCCCGGCGTTGACAGAGAGAAAGGGAACTAAAATGGAAAAGAAGATCATAACGGGGACCATAGAGCAGAACCTCACCATCAGCCCGGGCATTCAGAGCCTGAAGCTGGGAGGGCCGGAAATCGCAGAGAGCCTTAAAGCCTTCCGGCCCGGCCGCTTTGTCAACGTCTATCTGGAGGACAAGGCCATGCTGCTGCCCCGGCCCCTGAGCATCTGCCGAATCGAAAAGGGGCGGCTGCAGCTGGTCTTTAAAGTGGCCGGAGAGGGCACCGCCGCCCTGGCCCGGAGACAATCGGGAGAAAAGCTGCGCCTCAGCACACCTCTGGGGCAGGGCTTTCAGATAGAGAATGCAAAAGGACGGGCGGCGCTGATTGGCGGCGGCGTGGGAGCGGCGCCTCTGGTGGGGCTGGCGGAGGCCCTGCATAAGCAGGGCGTGCAAACCACGGCGGTGCTGGGCTTCCAGGACCAACCTTTTTTGACGGACCTCATGCAGGAGTTCTGCCATCAGGTGCTGGTGGCTACCGACAGCGGTGCAGCCGGGTTCTGCGGCGACGCCGTGGAGCTGTTTCAGAAAGCGGCGGTGGAGGCGGACTGCTTTTTCGCCTGCGGGCCCCGCCCTATGCTGAAGGCCCTGGCCGCCTGCTGCGCCGATACGCCGCTGCAGGTTTCCCTGGAGGAACGGATGGGCTGCGGCTACGGGGCCTGCGTGGGGTGCACGGTCCGGGTCTGGGAGCCGGCGGAGCCGGGCAGAAGGGTGATAGGGCTGAAAAAGGTCTGCGCCGACGGGCCGGTATTTTCGGGACAGGAGGTGGTATGGGATGAAGAGTGAAGAACGCCGACCGGATATGAGGGTGGAGCTCTGCGGCGTCCCCTGGAAAAATCCCGTGACCACGGCTGCCGGGACCTTCGCTCCCCGGGAGAGCGGCCAGTTTTATGATATCCGGCGTCTGGGCGCCGTCACCACCAAAGGGGTGAGCCCCCGGCCCTGGGAGGGGAACCCTACGCCCAGGATCGCAGAGACCTATGGCGGTATGCTCAATGCCGTGGGCCTGCAGAACCCCGGAGTGGAGCACTATATCACCCAGGAGCTGCCTGATCTGAAGTCCCTGGGGGTCACGGTGATCGCCAACATGGCAGGGCATACCGTGGAGGAATACCGGGAGGTGGCCGAAAAGCTCGGCGAAACGGAAGTGGACATGCTGGAACTCAACATCTCCTGCCCCAACATCCGGCGGGGCGGGGCGGCCTTCGGGACAGACCCGGTCTTAACGGCCCAGGTGGTCCGGAGCGTCCGGCGGGCCACGGCGAAGCCTCTCATCGTGAAGCTGAGCCCCAACGTGACGGACATCGGGGAAATCGCCAGGGCGGCGGAGGATGCGGGAGCGGACTGTCTTTCCCTGATCAATACGCTGCTGGGGATGAGGATAGATCCCCGCCGCCGCTGCCTGACCCTGGCCAACGGCACGGGGGGCCTTTCCGGGCCGGCGGTGAAGCCGGTGGCCCTGCGCATGGTCTGGCAGGTGCGGCAGGCAGTGCAGCTGCCCATCATCGGCATGGGCGGCATTTTTACCGGGGAGGACGCCGCTGAATTCCTGATGGCGGGGGCCGACGCCGTGGCTGTGGGAACGGCGGCCCTGGTGAAGCCCACGGCGCCGGCGGATATCCTGGAAGAACTGGAGGCGTTCATGGCGGAGCAGGGCTACCGAAATGTGCGGGAGCTGAGGGAAGCTCTGAAAGGAGGAGCTTTTGCCCGGTAAGTGACAGAAACAAGCCCTCGCTTTCCCTTCTAAAATTTTCCTGCCATCTGCATTCTGTATACATACGCCGGTGCAAAAAAAAGAATTGTAATTTTCAGAAAAAGAAGATATAAT
>JAUNBO010000180.1 GCA_030527065.1 Bacillota bacterium
TCCGTGTCCTCGAGAAGCTGAGGCGCAGGGGCCTTTGCGGGTGAAGGGAAGGGCCGGGACGATGTGGTTTCGGGCGGAGGTCCTTTGGGGGTGAAGAGGAGGTGGTTCGCTCCTCCGTTTTTCCGCAAAAAAACATTGACAGAAAAGGAAAGGGGAGCGTATAATAGCTTCCGTTAAAGGTGTCCGGCTTCGGGCAGCGGAGATTTTTTTTTTCGTTGTTTGAAGGGCGGGCCCTTTTTGTTTTGGATTTGCGGAGGCGGAAAAGGGCTTCCGGAAAGGCGAGGTGGAGAAAATGCTGACGGCTATTGTAGGAATCAACTGGGGCGACGAGGGAAAGGGAAGGATGGTGGACCTTCTCTCACGGGATTACGACGTGGTGTGCCGCTATCAGGGCGGCAACAATGCGGGGCATACCGTGGTGAACGAGAAAGGAAAATTCATTTTGAATCTGCTGCCCTCCGGGATCCTGCGGGATAATACGGTGAACGTTATGGGTACGGGGATGGTGATAGACATAGAGCACCTTTGCGGGGAGCTGGCCCGCCTGAGGGAAGCCGGCGTTTCCATAGGTCCGGGGAATCTGAAGATAAGCCACAGGGCCAGCATCTGCATGCCTTACCACAGGCTGCTGGACAATCTGGAGGAGGACCGGCTGGGCGACGCCAGGTTCGGTTCTACCCGCCGGGGCATCGCCCCTGTCTATGCGGATAAATACATGAAGAAGGGCTTTCGCATGGAAGAATTGCTGGAGAGCGGGCAGAGCCTGAAGGAAAAGGCCGCCGCCGTGGCAGAATGGAAGAACCTGACGGTCCGGGAGGGCTATCGCAGCCGGCCGGTGGAAGCGGGGGAACTGCTGGATTGGCTGCGGGAATTCGGCGAGCCCCTCAGGGAACTGATCTGCGATACCACCGACTATCTGGGAGAGGCTGTCCGGGAGGGAAAGAACGTCATGTTTGAAGCGCAGCTGGGGGCCCTCCGGGACATAGATTACGGCATTTACCCCTACACTTCCTCTTCCACCACCCTGGCGGCCTATGCGCCCCTGGGAGCCGGAGTCCCGGCGGCCCGGCTGGACCAGGTGGTGGGCGTCATCAAGGCCTATTCCAGCTGTGTGGGGGAAGGTCCTTTTACGGCGGAGCTTTTCGGGCCGGAAGGGGAGGCTCTGAGGGAGGCCGGCGGCGAATACGGTGCAGCCACGGGCCGGCCCCGTCGGGTAGGGGGCTTCGACGTCGTGGCTTCCCGATACGGCGTCGGGCTCCAGGGGGCCACCGCCCTGGCTCTCACCAAGCTGGACGTCCTTTCTTACATGGAGCGCATCCCCGTGTGCGTGGCCTATGAGATCGACGGCGTGCGGACGGAGGAGTTCCCTTCCGGGGAGAGGCTCCGCAGGGCAAAGCCGGTATATGAATACAGGGCGGGCTTCCGGGGCTGCCGGCTTTCCGGCTGCAGGACCAAAGAAAAGCTGCCGGCGGCGGCTTTGGACTATATCCGGTATATAGAAGCTGCCGTGGGCTGTCCGGTAAAATATGTGTCCGTAGGGGCCAGCCGGGAAGAATACATCGTGATGGAGTGAGGACGAGGATATGAAAAGGGAAAATCAGACGGTGCTGGTGCTGGATTTCGGCGGACAGTATAAGGACCTCTGTGCGCCTGCCCTATGAGCTGCTGGATACCGTATTCTATTGTTATCTCAATCATAAGATGCTAAAATGATGGAGATAAGAAGGAGATGATGGAGATAAATGCGAACATTCAATGATGGAAATGGAAGAATGAGCCGTCTGCTCACTCTCCTTTTATTGTATCGGGCTGGTTTTATTGTCGGGAAATACATCAGTATTGAAATGCTTATTGAAAAGACCAAAGAAACCTATTATGAAGCCTTGCAGGATAGTTCAACGAACTGGCAGGATGGTACTAATAATTATGAGTCATTGTTGCATCCTTGAATTCTTCCTGTTAACGATAAAGGGAAACAGGAGCTTTGCGCAGGCTGCCGGCGGCTTTGTAAGGGGCGGGGCTTTCGCTGCTGCGGGCTCTTACCGGGGCTTTTCGTATTATTTTTTACTCTTTACAGAATCTTCACTTTGCCATCACCGGAACACTATTCTTCCCGTGTTATATTCAAAAGGAAGAGCGTCCGGCCTGTTTTCAGGAAGAAGAGTGGCGCTGGAAATATGCAGCCGGCCCGGCGCCGGCTGCAAAAAAGGGAAAGGAAGAGAGCGATGAAAAGAAAGATATTTTTAACGGCGCTGCTGACTCTGGCAGTGATTTTCTCCGCCTGCGCCGCAGGCGCGCAGACCACCGACGGCACTCCCGTGGAGATCGTCCTGTCCGACAGCAGAGTCACCGTGGATGGCGCTGCCGCCTCCACAAGCTCCACCGCAGCTGTTTACACAGGAGCGGATATCATCTATTACGAGGACGGCACCGATGAAAGCTATGGGGAAGGGACGGAGGAAGAAAAGCATTCCGCTGCGGAAGCGGAAGCCCATACGGTGGTCACCATCACCCAGGCGGGGACCTACCGCCTTACAGGCAGCCTGTCCGCCGGCCAGATCGCCATAGACCTGGGGGAGGACGCTGCAGAGGACCCCGATGCGGTGGTGACGCTGATCCTGGACGACGTGGACGTCACCTGTACCGTAGCTCCCGCACTTATTTTTTATAATGTTTACGAGTGCGGATCCACCGATATGGAGACCGCTTCCGCCACCGTGGATACCTCTGAAGCCGGAGCCAACGTCATCATTGCAGCGGGAAGCGAAAACAACTTCACCGGCTCTCATGTGGCCCGCATTTACAAGGA
>JAUNBO010000181.1 GCA_030527065.1 Bacillota bacterium
GCGTTTCCGTCATGCTGGCGGCGGGCTCCAGCGCCATCGTAGCCATAAAAATGGGGGAAGGGAAGGACAGGGAGGCCAATGAGAAATTCTCTCTTATCTTTCTTCTGTCTCTGGCTCTGGGCGTGCTCTTCATTGCGGTGGGCATCCTTTTCCTGGAGGAGATCTGCGGCTTTCTGGGAGCCACGCCTTTGCTGATGGGCTATTGCCAGGACTATCTGCGGATCCTGATTTTTGCCACTCCCGTGGCTTTTCTGGGAGTTCTGTTTGAATACTTCATCCGGGTGGACGGCCGGCCCGGCTTTACCCTTTGCCTGTACGTGGCGGGAGGCGTGGTGCATATCATAGGCGACTATGTGTTCATCGTCTCCTTCGACATGGGGATACGGGGAGCGGCCTGGGCCTCCTTCGCCGGTCTCACCACCACCTTTCTCATGGGGGTGGGCTATTTTCTGTTCTGCGAGACCAGGCTGAAATTTGTCCGGCCTCCCTGGGACGGGAAGTATGTGGTCCACACCATGGTGAACGGCTCTTCGGAAATGGTGTCGGAGTGCTCCGCCGGCGTCATGACCTTCATCTTCAATCTGCTGGCCCTGAGGTTGGCGGGGGAGGATGCGGTGGCTACGGTGAGCATCGTCCTGAACGTCCATTACCTTATGATCTCCACCCATCTTGGCTACATCACCGGCGTGGCGCCGCTGATCAGCTATTATTACGGCGCAGAGGATTATAATAAGGTGAAGGTGTTTCTGCGCTACTCCAGGAACTTCATAGTGGTCTCCTCCCTGACGCTGACGGTCCTGTGCTTTCTGGATTCCTCTCTTTTTGCCAGGATCTACGAGGAGCCGGGGACCGCTGTCTTTTCCATGGCGGAAAACGGCGTGCTCTGGATCTCGCCGGCCTTTCTTTTTACCGGCATCAACGTCTTTGCCTCAGGCTTTTTTACCGCCTACGGCAACGGTAAGATCTCCGCTGTCATCTCCCTGAGCCGGGCCATGGTGATGGTGGCGGCGGGAGCCCTGGTCCTGTCCCATTTCTTCGGACTCAACGGCCTGTGGATGTCCCTGACCTTTGCGGAGGTGGCGACCCTGGGCCTGACCTTCTGGCTTTTCCGCCGCTACAGAAAAGTCTACCATTATTGACCTCCGTGTAGTATGATGGGGGTAAGGGGTTACTTTTCACGGGGCCGTCCCCCTGGCGCCCCGTGAAAAGCAACGAAAAGGGCCGCGGCGGCAGGCGAAGGCCTGGATGCGGGCCGGCCGGCAGGAGGAAGGGCGATGAAAAAATATGTGATGTCTCTGGACCAGGGGACCACCAGCTCCCGCTGTATCATTTTCGACAGCGAAGGGAGGCCGGTGGCGTCGGCCCAGAAGGAATTCCGGCAGATCTACCCCCGGGCGGGCTGGGTGGAGCACGACCCCATGGAGATATGGGGGACCCAGATCGGAGTGGCCCGGGAAGCCATGGAGACCGCCGGGATAAAGGCGGAGGAGATCGCCGCCCTGGGGGTAGCCAATCAGCGGGAGACCACCATCGTCTGGGATAAAGCCACGGGCTTGCCCGTGTATAACGCCATCGTATGGCAGTGCAGAAGGACGGCGGAGTTCTGCGACGAGCTGAAAGCCCAAGGGCTGGAAGAAATCTTCCGGGAGAGAACGGGGCTGCGCATAGACCCGTATTTTTCCGCCACCAAGCTTCGCTGGATCCTGGAGCATGTAGAAGGGGGCAGGGAAAGGGCGGCAAGGGGAGCGCTGCTCTTCGGCACCGTGGACAGCTGGCTCATCTGGAACCTCACCGGGGGGCGGGTCCACGGGACGGACCGCACCAACGCCTCCCGCACCATGCTGTTCAATATAAAGGAATTGAAGTGGGACGAAAGGCTCCTGGAAATCCTTGATATTCCCGCAGCCATGCTTCCGGAGGTGAAGCCTTCTTCTGCCGTTTACGGAGAAACGGAACCCGGCATCTTCGGTGGTCCCATCCTTGTGGGAGGCGCTGCGGGAGACCAACAGGCGGCCCTGTTCGGCCAGACCTGTTTCGGGCCGGGCATGGCCAAAAACACCTATGGCACCGGGGGCTTTCTCCTGATGAATACGGGGAAGGAGCCGGTGGTCTCTCAAAGAGGTCTGCTCACCACCGTGGCCTGCGGGGGAGAGGGGCCGGCGGATTATGCCCTGGAGGGCTCCATTTTCGTTTCGGGGGCGGTGATCCAATGGCTGAGGGACGAGCTCCGGCTGGTGGAGACGTCGGGGGAGTCGGAGGAACTTGCCAGAGAAGCCGGGGACAATAACGGAGTATATTTGGTGCCTGCCTTTGTGGGGCTGGGGGCGCCCTACTGGGATCCCTATGCCCGGGGGACCATTGTGGGGCTCACCCGGGGTACGAACCGGAACCATATCGTGAGGGCGGCCCTGGAATCCATGGCCTACCAGACGGCGGATGTGCTGAAAGCCATGGAGGAAGATGCGGGGATATCGTTGAAGGCCCTGAAGGTGGACGGGGGAGCTGCCGCCAACGATTTTCTCTTACAGTTCCAGGCGGACATTACCGGAGTGCCGGTGGAGCGCCCCAACTGCATAGAAACCACGGCCCTGGGAGCTGCCTACCTGGCAGGGCTGGCCGCAGGCCATTGGAAAAGCCGGGGGCAACTGGAGGAAAATTGGGCCATGGACAGGCGTTTTCGGCGGGTCATGGAAAGAAAAGAGGCGGAGGCTCTTACCTCCGGCTGGAAACGGGCGGTGGAACGGAGCCTGGGCTGGGCCGCTCCCGCCTGTCATTCAA
>JAUNBO010000024.1:0-2822 GCA_030527065.1 Bacillota bacterium
CTGGCGCCTTATGAATAATAACGATTTTACCGCATAGTTTCCGGACAACCTTCATAGCTTGTATAACGGGGACAGGCAGGGCGGAGGAGCGGCCCGCAGCCCGTCCCTGAAGCGAGGTGGCAAAAATGAGAGTCCGGGAGCAGCTTCAAAAGTGGCGCAGGGGGGCAGTGGTCCCGGCCCTGCTCAGGCATAAAAAACTATTATACGGCCTTGGGGCGGATGTGGCCCTGGCCTTGTTGGTCCTGGTCCTGCTGCCGGGGCTTCTGGTGCTTTTCTTTGGGGAAAAGGAAGCTTCTCTGTCCCGGGAGGACGGCGGCGACCCGCTGCTGGGATTTGAGGAAGTGACGGAAATATCGCTGTACCGTCAGAGCGAAGGACGGGTGGTGAGCCTGGGCCTGGAGGAATATGTGGCCGGGGTAGTGGCGGGAGAAATGCCCTCTTCCTTTGAAACGGAAGCCTTAAAGGCACAGGCGGTGGCGGCCCGCACCTATGGGGTTTCCAAGGTAAGGCGGGCCGCCGCTTCCGGCAATTCCGCCGACCATCCCGACGCCCCTCTCTGCGACGGCACCCACTGTCAGGTCTACCGCAGCGAAACCGAGCTGCGGGAGTTGAAGGGGGAAGACTGGATGGCCAACGGCTGGCTGAAGATACGGGGAGCCGTGGCGGATACGGCGGGAAAGCTGATGTATTACCAGGGGGCTCTGGTGGAGCAGCCTTTGTTCCACTCCGCCAGCGGCGGACGCACGGAAAACTCTGAGGATGTGTTTGTCAGCGCCTACCCTTATCTCCGCAGCGTGGACAGCGCCGCCTATGAAACAGAGGCGCCGTATCAGAACGAAAGCTTCACCCTTTCCGTCAGCGGGTTTGCGGAGAAAATAACGGGGGCCTATGGCGCCCCCGGGGAATTGAATCAGAATACGGTAAAGGTGACGGCCACCAGCGAGGGTGGGCGGGTGGAAAGCATACAGGTGGGCAGCCTCAGCCTGACAGGCCGGCAGCTCCGGGAGCTTCTGGGACTCCGATCCGCCAACTTCACGGTCAGCTTCGCCGGGGACGGCGCATCTCTCACCTTCACCACCAGGGGCTACGGCCACGGCGTGGGCATGAGCCAGTACGGCGCCAACGGCATGGCCAGAGCCGGCTTCAGTTACACAGAGATCCTTCAGCATTACTACAGCGGCATAGAGGTACATTAGGTTTCTTTGCTGCGTTCGTAGATTTGGAAAAAAGGCTTATTTCACGTTCCGGACAGGTCTGCGGCAAAGGCTCTTGCCCGGCGGATCTTTTCTTCATCTTTATTTGTGGGCATTTTCATAGGCCAGCCTGATCTCCTCCGGCATATCCTCCGGCTTTATGCCACTGAGCCGGTCCTCGTTTCCGTCCTTGACGGCCTCATTGTAATACCAGCATTTGAATTTCAGCATATCCAGCACCCGGTTCATCCTCTCGATTTCCAGCTCCACGGTGGCTTTCTGTTTGAGAAACAGCTCCCGGCGCTGGGGATAGGTCTTGCTTCCCTGGCTGCACCATTCCATGAATTGTTTGATGTCCCGGATCTCCATCCCGGATTTTTTCAGACATTCGATGATGCGCATCGCTTCCAGCTCCTTTTCCTCAAATTTGCGGATGCCGGAGCTTCTTTGCATATCGGGAAAAAGCCCTTCCTTATCATAATACCGCAAAGTGGAGATTGGCAGTCCGAACATTTTGGATACCTGGCCGATGGTATACATGATTTATCCTCCGATGTTTCTTTCAAAAAATTTTATTTTTGGTATTGACCTAAAGTCAGGTTCAGGATCTACAATGATTTTATCAAAGGGGTCCAAATATGTCAAAAGAAATTTTTCGGAGGTATGAAAAATGGAAGAACAATTAAAATTAACGGAAGAGTGGGACAAGACCTTTCCCAGGAGTGAGAAGGTGGGCCATCGCAAGGTCGCCTTTCACAACCGCTACGGCGTCACCCTGGCCGCCGATCTCTATACACCTGAAAATGCAGGCGGGAAGCTCCCGGCCATTGCGGTAAGCGGTCCCTTCGGCGCAGTGAAGGAACAGTCCTCCGGCCTGTACGCCCAGGCCATGGCGGAGAGGGGCTTTCTGACCCTGGCCTTCGACCCTTCCTTTACGGGGGAAAGCGGCGGAAGTCCCAGGTATGTGGCTTCTCCGGACATCAATACGGAGGATTTCCAGGCCGCGGTGGATTTCCTGTCTGTGCAGGATAATGTCGACCCGGATAAAATCGGGATCATCGGCATCTGCGGCTGGGGCGGGCTGGCCCTGAACGCAGCGGCCCTGGACACCCGGATAAAGGCGACGGTGACGTCTACCATGTATGATATGACCCGCGTCAATGCCAAGGGCTACTTCGATTCCGAGGACAGCGAAGACGCCCGGTATGAGAAGCGCAAAGCTCTCTGCGCCCAGAGGATCGCCGACTACAAAAGCGGGACCTATGCCCGGGCAGGCGGCGTCGTGGACCCGCTGCCGGAGGATGCGCCTTTCTTCGTGAAGGATTATCACGACTATTACAAGACCGGCCGAGGCTATCATGCCAGATCGCTGAATTCCAACGATGGCTGGAATGTCACCTCTGCCCTGTCCTTCCTCAACATGCCGATTTTGCAGTACAGCCAGGAGATCCGCAGTGCGGCGCTGCTGATCCACGGTGAGAAGGCTCATTCCTGTTATTTCAGCAAAGACGCCTTTGAAAAGCTGACGGGAGACAATAAGGAATTGCTGATCATTCCCGGGGCCGTCCACACCGACCTCTATGACCGGATGGACGTCATTCCTTTTGACAAGATGGCGGCGTTCTTCAG
>JAUNBO010000024.1:2922-16140 GCA_030527065.1 Bacillota bacterium
CCGCCCCGTTTATTTTCTCATTATACTCCTTTTCTCTTCTCTTGCAAAGTTGTATAATGGGAAAGGAATGGGAGGTACTTGCCATGGAACTGAAGGAAACGATTTATAAAAGACAGAGCATCCGCAAATTTACAGAGGAAGAGGTCCGGGAGGAGGACCTGCTCCAGATCCTGGACGCAGGCCGGGTGGCCCCTTCCGGGAAGAACTGCCAGAATTGGCATTTCGTTGTGATCCGCAGCCGGGAATTAAAGGAAAAGATCGCCCAGGCCATTCTGGATAAGAATGAGCTGATTTCCAAAGAGATAGACAAAAAAGACGAAGAAAAAGGACTGCGCTTCCGGAAATTCGTCAAAAACTTCACCCTGTTCTATCTGGGAGCGCCGGTGCTGATCCTGGTCTTCGCCACCACCTATTACCCCAGCGGCTATCATGAATATGTCTTCGCCGATTTCCCCCGGGAGTACACAGACAAGCTGTTCCAGAGGAATCCCGGCATGCAGAACATCGGGGCGGCGGTGGAAAACATGACCCTCCGGGCGGTGGACCTGGGTTACGGAAGCTGCTGGATGACGGGCCAGGGCTACGCCGCCGAGGAAATAGAAGCCCTGATGAAGGAAGAGGGCTTTGAAAAGGAAGGGTACTTCCTGGCCTGTATGCTGTCCCTGGGCGTGCCCCAGCCGGACCCCAGGAGCCCCGGGAAGAAATCCCTGGAAGAAATCTGCACCTTCATGGATTGACGTCCGGTAAAAGACAAGGAGGGGACCCCTGTGAGAGATGCGACCCTGGCCCGGTTCCGGGAGCACAGGCTCATCGCCATCCTTCGGGACATAAGCGAGGAGCAATGTCTGCCCCTGGCCGCCGCCCTACTGGCGGGCGGTTTCCGCCTGCTGGAAATCACCTTCGACCCGGCCCGGCCGGAAAGCTTTTCCGCCACCGCCCGGACCATAGAAGCATTGGGCCGGCGCTTTGACGGAGAGCTTTGCATAGGCGCAGGGACCGTGCTTTCCCCGGAGACCGCCGTCCTTGCCCACCGGGCGGGAGCCGCCTTTCTCCTCTCCCCCAACGCAGATCCCAAGGTCATCTGCCGGACCCGGGAATTGGAACTGGTCTCCATTCCCGGGGCCCTTACTCCCACAGAGATCGCCGCAGCCTTCTCTGCCGGGGCGGATCTGGTGAAGGTCTTTCCCGCCTCCCTCCTGGGGCCCGGCTATTTCAAGGCCCTTAAAGGCCCCCTGCCCCATATCCCCCTGTTGGCCGTAGGCGGCGTCGCCCATACCGATCTGGCCGCCTATCTCAGCGCCGGCGCCGCAGGGGCCGGCGTCGGCGGCAGCCTGGTAAATAAAAAGCTTCTGGACCAGGGAGACTTCCCCGCCATCACCGCCCTGGCCCGGCGTTATGTAGACGCTATGACGGAGGTCCGGCTATGAAAACACTTCTTACCTTTGGCGAGATCATGATGCGGCTCAGTCCTCCCGGCCATCTCCGCTTTTTGCAGGCCGGGGAATTTCTGGTCTCCTTTGCGGGGACCGAATCCAACGTGGCGGTGAATCTGGCCCATTGGGGTATGGACGCCGCCTTTCTGACCAAGCTCCCGGACAACGAACTGGGGCAGGCCGCTGTCAACGACCTGCGGCGCTTCGGCGTGGACACGTCCCGGGTGCTTCGGGGCGGCCCCCGCCTGGGCGTGTTTTTTGTGGAAAAGGGGGCTTCGCAGCGAGCCTCCAAAGTGATTTACGACAGGGCCGGCTCCTCTCTGGCCGCTGCCTGCCGGGAGGAGTTTGACTGGGACGCCTTGCTGGAAGGAGCGGACTGGTTCCACTTCAGCGGCATCACGCCGGCTCTGGGGGGCCAGACCCCCGAAATTTGCCTGGACGCCTGCCGGGCAGCCAAGAGCAAGGGCCTGACGGTAAGCTGCGACACCAATTACCGGGCCACCCTGTGGAGCCCCTCTCTGGCAGGAAAGACCATGGAGCTGCTCATGCCTTATGTAGACGTCTGCTTTTCCAACGGAGGGGACGCCGCCGCTCTCTTCGGCATCCATCCCCGTAATCAGGGCCGGACCGCCCCGGGGGAAGCCCTCTCCCAGGAGGCTTATCTGGATGTGGCCCTTCAGCTGGCGGAGCGTTTTTCTCTCCGTCAGGTGGCCTTCACCATGCGCCAGGGCCAAAGCGCCGATGTAAACCGGTGGCAGGGAATGTTCTGGGACGGCCGGGACGCCTTTTTCTCCCGGGAGTATACCATTCAGCTGGTGGACCGCATCGGCGGCGGCGACGCCTTCGATGCAGCGCTGCTCTATGCCCTGCGCAGGGGCCAAAGCTCCCAGGAAGCCGTGGAGCTGGCCGCAGCGGCTTCCTGCCTGCAGCAAACCATAGAATTCGATTACAGCCTGGTCTCTTTGGAAGAGGCCCTGGCTCTGGCCGCCGGCGAGGCCTCCGGCCGCATAAGAAGATAAAGGGCGGCGGAACGGCGGCCCCCCGGGAGATGAGAATATGGCAAAATACAAGGTGGTCATCACAGACTATGAATACGCTTCCATTGCAGCGGAGCTCCAGATTTTACAGGAGGCCGGTGCGGAAACCAAGGCCCTGCAATTGGCGGGAGCCCCGGAAGCGGAGCTGGCGGAGGCCCTCCGGGATGCCGACGGCATTCTGGTCCAGTATGCCCGGCTGACGAAAAACGTCATAGACAGCCTGGAACGTTGCCGGGTGATCTCCCGCTACGGTACCGGCGTGGATATGATAGACACAGCCGCAGCCGCAGCCAGAGGGATCCCCGTCTGCAACGTGACCAACTATTGCCGCCACGAGGTTTCCTCCCACGCCCTGGCGTTGATGCTGAGCCTGAACCGCCGCCTTCCCGGCTTCTCCCGGCAGACCCGGGCCGGAGGCTGGTCCCTGGCGCCGGAAGCGCCCTTTGCCAGCCCCGGGGACTGCACCGCCGGCATTTTGGGCTTCGGCGCCATAGGCCGCTCTCTGGCGGAAAAGCTTCTGCCCCTCTGCGGCCGGGTCCTGGCCTGGGATAAATATGTTCCCGCAGAGGCCATAGCCGCCGCCGGCTGTGAGGCCGCATCCTTTGAACAGATCCTGTCGGAGGCGGACTTCCTCTCCCTTCACATGCCTCTTACGCCGGAGACCCGCCACATCATCGGCAGAGAAGCTCTCTGCGCCATGAAGAGCAGCGCCATCCTCATAAACGTGGCCAGAGGCGGCCTGATCTCCGAAGAAGATCTGGTCTGGGCTCTGGAAACCGGCCGGATTGCCGGCGCCGGCCTGGATGTACTGGAGCAGGAGCCCCCCCGGAAAGACCATCCTCTGCTCCGGCTTCCAAACTGCATCGTTACGCCCCATATGGCATGGTATTCCCAGGGCTCTCTGGCCCGGGTCCAGGCCCGGGCGGCAAAAAACATAGGAGACGTCCTCCTCGGACGCCCCCCGCAAAACTGTGTTTTCCCTCTCTGATCAGCTCCAAAGCGCTTTTTTCGTCCGGGCCGGCCGCAAAGTCCTCATAGAGCAGCCTGCTCACCGATCATTGCCTTCATGACCCCCTCCGGGGACCACCCGCTTCACCCGCTTTTCCAGCTCCGGCCTGGGAAGCCAGATCTGGTGGCCGCAGGTCTTGCAGCGCAAACGGAAATCCATCCCCGTCCGCAGGACTTCAAATTCCCGTCCGCCGCAGGGATGCTGCTTTTTCAGTTCCACCGTATCTCCCAGCTCTATTTTCAGCGGCACAGGAAACCATCCTCTCTCTTGCTCCCGGCAGGCCCTCCGCCGAAAAAGCGGAGGCGGCGTCTGCCTTTCTGCTATCTCTTTTCGACCCGGTCCGTCCCCATATACCTTCTCAAAGCCTCCGGCACCGTCACCGAGCCATCTGCTTCCTGATAATTCTCCAGAATGGCCGCCGTGGTCCTGCCCACGGCCAGGCCGGAGCCGTTGAGGGTATGGACAAATTCCGGCTTGCTCTTGGGCTCCCGCCGGAAACGGACGTTGGCCCGGCGGGCCTGATAGCTCTCGAAATTGCTGCAGGAGGAGATCTCCACATACCTGCCGTAGCTGGGCATCCAGACCTCTATATCGTAGGTCATGGCGGAGCTGAAGCCCAGGTCTCCGGTGCAGAGCCGCACCACCCGGTAAGGAAGCCCCAGAAGCTGCAGCACTTCCTCCGCCGCCGCCGTCAGGGATTCCAGCTCATCGTAGGAGGTTTCCGGCGAGGTGAACTTCACCAGCTCCACCTTATTGAACTGGTGCTGGCGGATCAGGCCTCTGGTGTCCTTCCCCGCAGAGCCCGCCTCCTTGCGGAAGCAGGGAGTGTAGGCCGTATAGTAGACCGGCAGCTCCGAAAACTCCAGGATCTCTCCCCCCCGCAGATTGGTCACCGGCACCTCCGCCGTGGGGATCAGGAAGAAATCCTTGGCGGGCACGTGGAACATATCCTCTTCAAACTTTGGGAGCTGCCCCGTGCCGGTCATGGCGTCCCGGTTGACCATAAAAGGCGGCAAAATCTCCGTGTAGCCGTGCTTTTCCGTATGCAGGTCCAGCATGAAGTTCATGACGGAGCGCTCCAGCCGGGCCCCCATGCCCTTGTAGACCGTAAACCGCGTCCCGGCGATCTTGGTGGCCCGCTCAAAATCCAGGATGTCCAGGCCCGTTCCCACGTCCCAATGGGCTTTGGCTTCGAAGTCAAAGGCTCTGGGCTCGCCGAATTTCCTCAGTTCCAGATTCTCCGCGTCGCTTTCTCCCAGGGGTACCAGCGGGCAGGGGGTGTTGGGCACGTTCAGCAGAGCTTCCTTCAGCTCTCTCTCCACCTCCGCCACCTGACCGTCCAGGACCTTGATTTCCTCAGCCAGGGCCTTCATCTCCGCCATCAGGCCGGAAATGTCCTTCCCTTCCTTCTTCCATCTGGGGATCTCCTTGGAATCCTGATTCTGCTTGTTCTTCTTGCTTTCCACCTCCGCCAGGATGGCCCGGCGCTTTGCGTCCAGTTCCGGGATCCGGCTCAGACCGAAATCTCCGTGGCCCCTGGACTCCACCGCTGCCTTTACGCCTTCAAAATCCTCCCGGATGCGCTTTATGTCTAACACGTTCCTTCCCTCCTATAGCAGGTTCTTTTTGTATTCTATGTAGCCTTCCACCAGAGCCCTGGCCTTTTCCGCCATTTCCAGCTGCAAAGCCGAGGCCTTTTCATATTCTCCGTTGTTCAGCTCCATCTTAATGCGTGTGAGCAGGGATTTTTTCTCTATCTTATCCTGCCCCAGATAGACTCTCAGATCCTGCACCCTGCTCCAGTTCATCAGATCGTAGTCCGTGCAGCTGTGGTCCTCGTGAAGCTTCCGGCACTCCCGCACCAGGCTCATGGTCTCCGGGATGATGCGGCTGTGCAGTTCCAGCACCCACTGGTCTATCACGGCCTCCTTGTAAGACAGCAGCGTCGTCTCATCGAAGACGCCGTCCTCCATCAGGACCTGCACCTTGTCCGGATAGCGGTCCAAAGCCTGTATGCTCTCCCACACCGTTAAAGGCGCCTTGCCGAAGCAGCGGTCCCTCTCCTCCTGGGTATATTCGTCGTAGATGTGCTTCTCGCTGCGGTAGACCCGGTCCTTTTCCAGATAGAAGGCTTCCTCTCCGTATTCCTTGGACAGGGCCTGCTCCAGCTCCCGGGGGGATTTCCCCGCCTCCAGGGCCGCCCGTATCCCGTCCAGCATGGCGGCATAGCAGACCGCCAGCACCAGATAGGTGTTGTTCTTTGGGGTGGGGGAACGAAGCTCGAATCGGGTGGAAAGGGGGTTCATCTTGTCCCGGACCAGCCCCGCCAGCACCGTGCGGTTTCTGGACGGAATGTCCACGCTGTGGCCGATGGAGGCCACCACGCACACGGGGGCTTCAAAGCCCGGCTTCAGCCGGTTCAGGGCGTCGTTGGTGGATGCGATGAAGGCCTCCGCCACCTCGTAATTTTTCAGCAGGCCCATCAGTGCGCCGAAGCCTATGGGGCTCATATAGTCCCTCTCCGGGTCCAGGGGAGAAAACAGGTTCACCCGCCGGCCGTCCTTCAGCTTCGCCGCCACACCCATGTGGGTATGCTCGCCGTTGCCGGCCACTCCCTCCACGGGCTTGGCCATGAAGGTCACATCCAGCCCGTACCGGCGGAACACATCCTTCACCACATATTTCACCTGGTTCTCGTTGTCCGCCGCCTGCATGGCCAGGCTGTATTTCCAGTCTATCTCCAGCTGCTCCATCACATGGTCAAATTCCCCGGAGTGGCCCAGCTTGGCCTTGACGCCGCCTACCTCTTTATGGCCCATCTCCACTTCAAAGCCGTATTTGTCCAGCAGGATGAGGGACATTTCCAGGGCGCTGCGCACGGGGCCGATGGTCCGCTTCCAGTACTGCTCCTTCATGGTCTGGGAGGCGGAAAGCTGCTCCAGGTCCGCCTTGTCGTCCGGGGTCTTCACCCAGAATTCCAGCTCTGTGGCCGCCGTCAGCTCCACCGCCTCTATTTCGTCTGCGGAACGGAAGGGCAGATAATCGAAGACATAGGGGTTTTCCGCCAGGAGCCTCCGCAGGCCCTTGTCCATGGCCTCTATGGCGTTTTTCAGGATTACACGGGACCCTACGGTGTGAATGTCGTTATGGACCAGATAAGACGGGATGCGCAGAGTCCCCACCGGTGCGTTGGGGGCCATATCCAGCTGGTCGAAGTTATAGTCCACATACCAGTTGACGCTGAGGTCCGGGATGATGTCCACTCTGGCGTTGTTGAGCACCGCAATGCGGGGCAGCACCACGCTGGAGCCGTCGGTCTGGACTCCCTGCCGGAAAAACTGTTCCATATCCTTTTTGAACAGCCCCACGGGGATCTTTTCGTCCGTATCGTGGCCGCCGATGTCCAGCCCCACCAGAGATACGAACTTCACCTCCGGGTGGCCGTCCAGTATTTCTCTCACCCGCTCCGCCGTATGCTCTTCCACGGGGATGGTAAACAGCATTTTATCCAGTTCCAACGAGCACCACCTTCTTTCTTCCATTTCAGAGGGGCATATATCCCTATATGCCCCTCTCTTTTTTTAACGCTTTCTCATTTGGCTGCCGACAGCTTATTCGACGCCTTCCGCCGTTTCCCCGGCGCCGCCTCCGCCCTCAATGAGAGCGTCCAGCTCCTCCGCCGAAAGGGCTTCGTCGTCTGTGGTCTCTGCAACCGTTTCTTCGCCGCCCACCAGCTGCGTCAGGTACTCTTCCAGCTGTTCCAGATATCTGCCGTAAGCGGCCCAGTCGCCGTTCTGCATGGCCTGGACTGCGTTGTTATAAGCTTCGTTGGCTTCCTGGGCCAGCTCCTGCAGGGACATGCTGCTGTCGGGCCCTTCGCTCTCCCCGGTCTCCGTGCCTCCGCCTTCGCCCAGGGATTCTATGATCTCTTCCGCCGTGGCGCTGCTGTCTCTCAGCAATGCGCCGGCAGCTTCTCCGAACATTTCTTCCAGGGCTCCTGCCAAGGTCTCGGAATATGCGATCTTGTCGTCGTAGTACAGGATGATCCTCACCACCTGGGGCAAGCTGCTGTTGGCGGATTCCAGATACACCGGCTCCACATAGATGAGGGAATCTTCTATGGGGATGACGAAGATGTTTCCTCTTGTGTAGGTGGACCCTGCGGAGCTCCACAGGGTGAAGTCCTGCGCGATCTCCGTATCCTGGTCTATCTGGGCCTCTATCTGCCTCGGGCCGTAAATGGTCCGGTCTCTGGGCATCTGGTAAAGCACCAACTCTCCGTAATTCTCGCCGTCGTTCCTGGCCACCAGCAGACCGGTGAGGTTGTTCCTGCCGGAAGGCGTATACGGGATGGAGTTGATGAACTCCGCCTGACTCTCCCCGGGCAGCTGCAGGATGTAGTAGGTGGGGACCATGGTGGCTTCTTCCTGGCCGTATATTTCCGTGGCAATGCTCCAGGCGTCCTCGTTCTGATAGAAGGTGTTCACATCCGTCATGTGGTACTTGGTGTACACGTTGGCCTGGATGGAGAACAAGGTGTTGGGATATCTCACGTGAGCCTGAAGGCTTTCCGGCATCTCGCTGAAATCCTTGAAGAGCTTGGGATAGATCTTCTGCAAAGTAAGCGCGATGGGATCTTCATGGTCCACCACATAGAAGCTGGTGCTGCCGTCGTAAGCGTCTATGACCACCTTTACGGAATTGCGGATATAATTGACGCCGCTTTCGCTGCTGTAGGGCTCGGAATACGGATAGTAGCTGCTGGTGGTGTAGGCGTCCAGCATCCAGTACAGCTTGCCGTCCACCGTCACGATGTAGGGGTCTGCATCGTAGCCGAGGAAGGGCGCGATCTTCCGGACTCTTTCTTCAATGTTCCTGTAAATGTGGATCTTGGAGTCGCTGTTGATGTTGGTGGACACCAGGATCTGCACGCTTCCTTCACGGATGGCGAAGAGGCAGCGGTTCAGCAGGTTCAGATGGATCCCCGCATCTCCTTCATAGAAGGTGTAGACGCTGCTGTCGTCGCTTCTGGCGTAGTCGAATTCCGGCTCGTCCGTGTTGGTGATGATGTAGTTGTTGGTGAGCTCGCCGTAATAGATCTCCGGGCGGGTGATCTCGATCTCATCCACCGCAGACACCGGCGGGATGTTGTCTATGAGCATATCCGGCTGGCCGCTGTCCGTGACCTTATCCACCCGGGACAGGGTGATGCCGTAGCCGTGGGTGTACAGCAGGTGAGCGGACAGCCACTGGTCCGTTACCTTGGTCTCGTCTATTTCTCTTGAGGAGAGGAAGGTCTGGGTGTACTCTCCGTTGATCATGTATCTGTCTACGTCTACGTCGTTGAAGAGGTAGTACATACGGATGACCTGAGTCTGGTTGTAGAATTTCAGGGCCGGCTCAAAGTCGTTGATACGGATATTGGAGATGGTCTCCATGTTGTTCAGGATGTCCTCCGCCGTCAGGTCGTTGGCGGCGCTGAAGGTCTGGATCCGGACGTCCTGTAAATCATATGCATAGCGGGTAAAGGCTATGTTGTTTTCCAGATACGGAGACTCCTTGCTGAGCTCGTCCGGGGAGACGATGAATTGCTGCACCAGCATGGACGCCCCGGTTCCCACCACTGTAAGGAGTATCATTATGATGGGTACGATCAGCACGGTCCTGAGCCTCCGGCGCTGCAGGCCTCTCAGGAACATCACTGCCGCCACCACAGCCAGGACGATGACGATGCGGTACACCCAGAGGGTGATGTTGATGTCTGCAAAGCCGGCGCCGTAAACCACGCCGGAGCTGCCGGTGTAGAGCAGGCTGTACTGCCGCAGCCAGAAGTTGACGCCCACCATCAGGAAGAAAATGACGCCCAGGACGCCCAGCTGCCTGGAAGCGATGTTCAGGAGCTGCTTTATGTTGTCCTTGTCCAACTGGCCCTGCTTTCTGGGAGCCCGGTAGGTCTGCTGCTGCCCGCCGCCGAACATGCTGCCGAACATGCCGCCTCCGCCGCCGCTGCCGCCGGTGAATCTGCGGGTGCCGTCCTCTTCCTCTTCATACTCCGTCTTTGTGGCCGACTCAAAGAGCTGGGGCTTGCGCAGAGACATGAGCACAAGATAGAAGACCACGGTGACGATGATGAAGGCCACGATGATGCCGATGAGGATGGTGTTCAGCTGATTCAGAAATTCCAGCTTGAAAATGTAGAACGATACATCCTGGTTGAAGATGGGGTCCAGGATGTTGAAGTCTGTGCTGTTGAAGAATTTCAGTATCTCAAACCAAAGCTGCGTGACCACGCTGAAGGTGGCCAGAAGGCCGAAGGCGGCGCCGATGGCCAGGGCGATGCGGTTGACCGTCTTCTCGGAAACCCCCTGGGTCTCTGCGATCTCCACCTTTTTGTAATAGCCTCTTTTCAACGCCATCAGGTAGAGATAGCACAGGGCCGTAATGATGAGGAAAGCGGGGATCCCCAGCTTGAGCTGCGTGAACAGCTGCTTCAGGAATACGCTGATATAGCCCAATTCGTTGAACCACAGCAAATCCGTGATGAAGCCCACCAGGGCATACAGCAGCGCCGCTACCACCACCACGATCCCAAGGGCTATCCAAAGTCCTTTTCTGCCTTTTTTCATTGATACACTCCTTAAACCTTTCGCTAATGAATGATGCTCCCGCTGCTGAGCACCCCGGCTCTCCCGGTTACCTCAGCAGCTTTTTCAGGGCTTCCAGGGCTTCTTCTGGAAGCTGGTCCCGGCCGCCCTTGAATTCCTTCAGAGATTCCACGTATTTGATGCGGTTCTCTATGCTGTTCTGCACAAGATCCACATACTCTTCTTTTCCGAAATCCGCCTCAAAGCCTGCCACGTCCATGGTCTCCATGTTGGCCATGGTCCCGAAAGGCTTGAATTCAGCCGTTTCATCCACTATGGCCTCAATGATCCCGATGGTGGTCTCCTTGGGGATCTTCTTATCCAGAAAATGCCCCGTGTTAATAATATAACAGGCTACGCCCCGTTCTGCAAACAAAGCTTTAAATTTTTCATAATCCTGGGCCAGGGCATAGGTCCGGAAGGGGTTGGCGTAGGGCTCAAAGACCAGAGCGTCCTTATCCACGCCCTTCAGCAGCTTTTCCGCCGTGGTCCGCTTGGTGGCCAGGCAGGCGCCCATCACAGAGGCCAGCACCGGGTCCGTCAGCTTCACCACCGGCGGCAGCGTATGGTCCTTCATGAGCCAGACGATGCTGTTGATGGGCTCTTCCATCTTATCCACCCGGTTGGGGGCCCAGAGCTTGGATTTGATGGCCCTGCCGTTGCCGTTGCGGATGTCCTCCGTCACCGGCATCAGCTTTCCTTCGGCGTCGATGGTGGCGCCTACGTTCTGCATGGTGATGAGGAACTTGTTGTCCGGCGAGGTGAGGGGGTAGTCCTGGGTCTTATCGAAGTAAGAGGGTTCCAGGGCCACGGTGGACCCGTTCTCCGAGGAAATGATATAAGCGTCGTCGTGGAGGACGGTGACGTCGTATTTGCCCTGGTGCTTGGCGTGGGTCAGGGTGGACTTGCCGGAGCCGGAAAGGCCGAAGACGCCCAGGACGTGAGCCCTGCCGTCCTTGCGGACCATGCGCTTCAGGCCGCCGTGACAGGAGGCGTAGCCGTTGCGGTTGGCAATGCCCCAGGCGATGGTGAGGGTGCCCTTCTTGTGCTCGCCGAAATAGCGGAGGCCCAGGAGGGCGGCGCAGTTGTGCTCCGGATCGAAGTAGGCCAGTCCGTTGGGGTATCTTTCATCTTTCCAGTCCGGGTCCGAGAGGACGTAGATGTCCGGCTCGTCGCCGATCTCTTTGGAGCCGGCATACATCTCATCGTAGAACGGGTTGATGTACTGGAAGTTCAGCAGCCAGTTATACATGGTATTTTCGTAGGTCTCCGGGATCAGAAGATTGGCCCGGACGATGAAGTCCTTATCCAGGCCGATATAAGCCTGGGTGTGGTACATGGTCTTATATCTGGTCTTATATACCGCTTCCCGGAGGACGCCTGCCACATCGGCTTCCGCCACGCCCTTTTCTCCCAGAATGACCCGGGCGCCGGCAAAACGTCCCACCGTTTCTCCGTCGTTGAACAACAAGATCTGCGCACCCTCCGGCAAGCCGATGGCTTCCGGCTGATGGACCGGCAGATCCAGCGCCATGGTCCCTGCGGATCCCTTTGCCATTTCATAGGCTTTTTTCAGATCCGTGACCTTTTTCACGTTGTTTCCGTAAAAGGCTGTTTCAATGGTGGTGCGCGACATGGAAAACGCTTTGTTCCCCGTAGTGATCTGCTCCCTGGGGAAACGGGATTTTGTAGACATGACGACCCTTCCTTTCCTGTGTTCCTAATAGCTGTAATAGTTTACTATTTTCATTTCCTCGCCGACAGGCTCCACCAGATAGATCCAGTAATACTGCTTCTCCGTGGTCCTGCCGTTTTCCGTTTCCGATATTTCCTCATACGTCCAGACGTAGAAGCCGTTTTCTCCACGGCGGATCTCACCGATCTCCAGAAGCTTGAACTCCTGGGTCACTCTGCCCACCTTGGAATATTGGTCGGCGTTCCTGTAAGCGGCGCTCCCCTCTTTGGTCCAGGAAAGCACCTCCTCGCTGCCGCCGTTGACATACTCGTTCCAGGCGGAATCGAAAGCGATCACCGCCGCCGCCGCCTGCTGGTCATAGTAGAGGATCTCGCCGTCCTCGGTGGTGGTCCAATAATTGTCCTCTATGCTGACGGAATCGTTGACGTCCTCCTGCCCATAGTCTCGCCCGGACACGTATTTTAATTCCTGATTTGCCCGCAGGGTCTGTATGTTCTCGTTGACGTGGGCCTGGGAAGCCACCAGCGCCGCCGGATCTGCGGCAGGCTCATGGTCTATGGTCTCCGGCTCTTCCGCCGGCTCCAGCTCGTCGCTGCCGGTTTCCTCCACCGGCGGCTCCTCTTCCTCCTCGCCGGACCCTTCGTCTCCGTTCCCACGGAAAAGCTCCGTCACCTTTGCCTGTACATCGTCGATGAGGGCCGCCGCCCCGCTGTCCGGCAGGAACAGCTTCACGCCCAGAATGACGATCTCTATGGCCAGGGCAATGATGACGATCACCAGCAGGACAAGGGTGACCCGCCCTTTTTTCTTTTCCTTCTGAGGCGCTTCCGGAAGGGGGCCTGAAATGGCCTCCGGCGCAGCTTTCTGTTCTCCGGCGTCCTCTGTTGCCTGAGGGGCCGCCGGGCTCTCTGTCTCCACCGTCTCTAGTGCGCCGGCGCTCTCCGTTTCCTGCGCCGCTTCCCGGAAGGACGGTTCCTGCGCCGGGGCGTCTGCAGCTTCCGCCTGCGCCATCGGTATAAACGCCGCCGCCGGAGCTTCGGAAACCATTGCTTCCGGCTCGTCCAGGCTCTCCGCTTTCTCCGGCTCCGTCGCACCGGCGCTCTCCGCTTCCTGGGCCTGGGCCTGCGGGGCCGTTTCCGGCACGGAAACGGCGGCGGCCTCCCGCTTCGGCGTCTCCGCCGGCGCAGCCATGCCGCTTTCTCTCCCTGCCGCTCCCGGGGCCGGCGGTTTCTCCGTCCCCCAAAGGGCTTCCAGCCTTGCGGCCAGATCTCCCTGAGACACAAAAACAGTTTCCGGCGCCTCTTCGCTTTCAGTCACAGCCGCTTCCGCTGCGGACGGGGCTGTTTCCGGAACTTTCGGAACCGCTTCGCTTGCAGCCATAGCCGCTTCCGCCGCAGGC
>JAUNBO010000182.1 GCA_030527065.1 Bacillota bacterium
TTGAGCCGTAAAATTCTCTGGGACGAGGACAGTCCGGCAAACCGCCCCCCTGGCGGTTCGTGAATAGCAACCCTTGGAGCCTGCGGGGTGGGGGAGAACCATGTTCGTGCTTTTCTCCGGGGGAAAAGCATGATACAATAAATATACGCCCCAAAGCCCACAGGGACAGAAATTGACAGGGGTTATCAGGGGCGTAACGGAAGGGAAAAGGAGGCGCAGCGGTTTGTCGGATTTGAACCAACGGATGCAAAGCTACGAGCCACTGTGGGGACAGTGGAGGCTGGGACGCTGCCTTTACAGAGGAAGCTCTTCCGCTGTGTTTGAGCTCAGGCGGGAACGCTGCGACAAGGAGCTGACGGCGGTGGTGAAGGCGGTGGAGATCTGTCCCGAAGAAAGGGACCGGCTCCCGGAGCTCTTTGCCAGGGCCGTGGACGAAATAGAGAAGATGGAGCAGCTTTCCGCCTGCTCCAATATTGTGGCTGCCCGGGACGATGATATCCGGGAGCTCCGGGACGCCGACGGAGAGCTGACAGGCTACGATGTGCTGATACGCATGGATCGGCTCTCCTGCGTCGGCGACCTGATCCGGGACGGAGAGGTCCTTCCGGTCCGGGAAGTGAAAAAGCTGGGCCTGGATCTGTGCCGGGCACTTTCTTATGCCCACAGCCTGGGCTTTGTCCACCGGGACATCAAGCCCGCCAATATCTATAGGAACGCCGGGGGAGAGTATCTCCTGGGGGATTTCGGCGTATCGGGGAGAAGCCTTTCCGGCGGCCAGCTCCAGACCATCACGGGGACCACGGCATATATGGCGCCGGAGGTGGCCTTAGGAGAGTCCTACGATTCCCGGGCGGACATTTATTCTCTGGGAGTGGTGCTGTATCAGCTGCTGAATCATAATTACCTGCCCCTGACCGGGGAAAGCTCCACTTACAGCGAGCGGACAGAGGCCATCAGCCGGCGGCGCCGGGGCGTGAAGCTGCCGCCCCCTTCGGGAGGGGAAGAGGACGCCGCACTGGTCCGGGCTGTTTTGCAGGCTTGCCGGGCCGACAGAGAAGAGCGGTTTTCTTCAGCGGAAGCTTTGGCGGAGGCTCTGGCCGGAAGAGAAGAAATGGAATGGGCAGGGAAGGCGAAGCGCCGTATGCCGGCGGTAGTGGGCGCTCTGTGCCTGGCGGCAGGGCTTCTGGCGGGCCTTCTGATCCCCTGGGCGGGATTGACACCTGCCACGGGAGGAGAGGGCGTATATCCCCTGGAGGAATATCCCTCGGACAGCCGCTACGAGGTGGTCCGGGGCAACATGAGCTGGGAGGACGCCAACATATATTGTACCGCCAGAGGAGGCCATCTGGCTTCCATCACCTCCAGGAGCGAGGAAGAGAAGATCATTGCCCTGCTGGAAGAGGAGGGGCTTTCCGCCGTCTGGCTGGGCGCCAACAACCGGAACAGCGCCAGAGGCTTTGAATGGGTCACGGGAGAGCGCTTCTCTTATGCGGCCTGGGGCCTGAACGAGCCCAACGACACCGACGGGGTGGAGCACTATCTCATGCTGATGAAACGGGACGGCGTCTGGGTATGGAACGACTCCCGGGACGACGGCCTGGACAATTTCATCCAGGAGCAGGTGGGCTTTGTGTGTGAGTGGGACGATGACGAAGAAGAGCAATGAACTGGAAACGATGTTCCTGTTTCAGGAGGTGGAGCGCTGCGAGGATACGGAGGACGTCCGGGAGATCCTCCGGCGTTACGACAGCTCTTTTCTCAGCTGGCAGAGGGAGATCAACCGGTTGGTGGACGAGAGCGGCTGCTCTTATCAGAAGCTGGGAGAACGCTGCGGCATCAGCAAGAATACCATCAAAAGCTGGTGCCTTCGCGGCGGCGCCCCCCGCTGCAGGAACACGTATCTGAAGCTGGCCTTCGGTCTGGAAATGAGCGCGAAGGAGGCAGACCGGCTCCTGGTCCGCTACGGAGGCTATCCGGGGCTTTATGCCAGAGACCTTTTCGACGCCGTCTGTATCTTCCTGCTGGACAGGCAGGTCCGCCGGCGGGAGAGAGTTTCCTATGAGGACGCCCGGGCCCTTTTTGCCCGCTGCAACGGCCAGAGCCGGGCCGCCGATGAAAATCTGGACACGGTGACGGTGGCGGAGACCATCCGGAAGATAGAGGATGAAGAGGAGTTTATCGCCTTTGTGGAAAGCCACAAGGACGCCTTTTGCCGGGGACGCAGCGCCCTGAGCAAATACCTGCGCACCTATGTGGAGGCCAGAAGCCGGGAGCTGGGCGGCACGGGAGAAAGCACCAGCCTCCACGGCTATTTCTCCGCCTCCGGCATCCCGTCCCGTTATGAAAAAATCTTTTCCAACCTTTCTCTCTACGGCGTCATTCCCCGCCGGGAGCAGCTGATGGCTCTGGGCCTTTTCCTGGAGATGACGCCGGAGGAGTTGAACCGGACTCTGGTCCTGGCGGGCATGGAGCCTCTCTGCGCAAAGAACCGTCTGGAATGTGTGCTGATCTACGCCTTGCAGCAGCTCTGCCTGCTCCATCCGGAGCTGCCTCTTTCCAATGCCATGCTGCTTCTGGCGGCCACCGAGGATCCGGCTCTGGCGGAGGAGTGCCGCCGCATCGTGGCCGAGTATACGGAGCGCACTTACCGCTGCGACCATCGGGACCTGGAGACGGTGGCCGATTATGTGCGGCAGCTGTTCCGGGAGCTGGACCTGGAGCAGTCGGAAGAACT